>CAZBFS010000005.1:0-24705 GCA_964491215.1 uncultured Proteiniphilum sp. | reverse complement strand
TCCTGGCCGAATTTCAAAAGCGCAGGGGTTACGATCTTTCACCTTACCTGCTGGTTTATACCGGTATGCCGGTGGGGAGCGCAGAAACGACAGAGGCAGTCCTGCATGATATACGGCAGACGATCGCCGAACTGGTGGTTGATGTGTTTTATGCGACAGTTTCAGAATTTGCGCGTGATTATGATTGTGAACTGTCCGCCGAATGCGTATCGCCCACCATGGTAAGCGATGGCATGATGCACTATAGGGAGGTAGACAGGCCCATGGGTGAGTTCTGGCTGAACAGTCCCACACACGACAAATTTAACGACATGCTGGATGCCATCTCCGGTGCACATATCTATGGAAAAAATATTATCCAGGGTGAAGGGTTCACGCAACTCCGTACCATGTGGAACGAAAATCCGAGAATAATTAAACCTTTGCTGGACAGGAATTATGCATTGGGATTGAATAAGATATTCCATCACGTCTATGTGCATAATCCCTATATCGACAAATATCCCGGTGTTACACTCGATGGTATCGGCCTCTATTTTCAGCGGGATCAGACATGGTGGGATCAGAGCAAGGCCTGGATTGATTATATCAAACGAAGCCAGACAATGCTTCAACATGGGAAACCGGTAGTGGATATCGCAGTATTTACCGGCGAAGAAACCCCCCGTAGGGCTGTCCTTCCGGAAAGGCTTATAAATTCTCTACCCGGTATCTTCGGTGAGGAGAAAGTCAGCTCGGAGAAAGAGCGTCTCGCTAATGTGGGACAACCGCTGAGAGTTAAACCGGTAGGGGTCACTCACTCGGCCGGGGTAACCGATGCCGGAGCGTGGATAGATGCACTGAAAGGATACAAGTATGATTCATTTAACAAGGATGTGTTGCTAAATGAATCACATGTAAAGAACGGAAAACTCGTTACATCAGGGGGTATGGAATATGCTGTACTGATTTTACCAAAGCCTTATCCATTATCACCCCACGGTGAGTATATGAGCATCGAGGTGGCAGAAAAAATAAAAGAGATCCAGGAAAAGGGTGTCACGGTGTTGTTGGGGGATAGACCCAACAAGGTACCCGGTTACGACGGTAACAATGAGGATAAATCAGTGATACGTAAAAGCGAGAACCGACTCAAGGAGCTCATGGATCGTATCTGGTCGGTTTCTGATGAATATCTGTTGCCCTACAACGACTCGGATTTCAGTCGGTTCGGTTTGGAAAAGGATATCGACCTGAATGGTGAGGAGGATATCGCTTGGACTCATCGTGCCGGAGATGGTGTGGATATCTATTTTATCTCCAATCAGAAAGAGGAGTATCGCAATCTGGATATCTCCTTCAGATCCGCAGGCAAGCAGCCTGAGATATGGAATCCGGTGACGGGAGAAATGGAGATTGTGGAAAGGTGGATTACCAAAGATAAACGGACACAGATCACGCTTGATCTCGCTCCCTATCAATCGCTATTCATCGTGTTCAAAGATCCTCTTTCCAAAAGTTCAGTCGAAGCAAAATCCGTTTCCGGTAAAACTGCTTCTGCCAATACTGATAATCCTGATCCCAATAAAACTGTTTCAGTCAGTTCCGTTTTCGGCCAAGCTACTTCAGATGATTCTGCTTCAGGTAAAAAGACCTCCGACAATCGTGCTGATCGTAAGTTTTCAAATAGCAATGTCCTCAGAGAACAAACTGACTTAATAACAGGGGAGTGGAGCATCCGCTTTGAGCGGGATGATGCGTTTCAGATTACCAGGAATGAATTATTCGACTGGAGCAGTGAAAAGGATAAAAGAATACGTTACTATTCGGGAACTGCCCTATACAGTACAATTTTTCAGTTCGACATGAAACCGGAGAATAAAAGGATTTATCTGGATCTGGGTAACCTGCCCGATTTGGCGGATGTATATGTAAATGATATGCATTGTGGTACAGCATGGACATATCCCGACAGGGTGGAAATAACCAAGGCTTTACAAACTGGATCCAATAAATTGAATATAAGAGTAGTTAATGGATGGGCAAACAGGATAAAAGGTGTTCATGATGGTGAGATTAAAGACGAAAATATATGGACCAATGCTACCTATTGGATAGCGGATCAGCCGTTACAACCATCCGGATTGATCGGACCTTTAACCCTTACTGTATCAGATAAATAATGCATGTTTAGCATGTTTCATAAAAAGCTAAATAATAGACTGACAATATTTTGTACTCTGTGGCAAACTTTGTTCAATAAAATTATAAGATGAAAAGAATTCTCTGTCCTTTACTGTTTTGCTTTCTCTTGTCGGCACAAGCGGTGCTCGCTGCAGGAATCAGCTTTCCCGCTTTCATATCGGATGGCATGGTGCTGCAACAGCGCTCCAAAGCTTCCTTATGGGGGAAATCAGCAGAAAACAGTGCAATAACTGTAGTCACCTCATGGGACAACAAAAAGTATACTACCCGGTCGGACAAAAGAGGCAACTGGAAGTTACAGGTGGTAACTCCGGCTGCCGGTGGACCCTATTCCATCACCTTTGAGGAAGCAGACAACAGGATATCCTCCGGCGGCAGTGAGACTACTTCGGGCAGTGTGACTACCTCAGGTAACAGAACTAACTCTGGTAGCAGGGTTACGCTCCACGATATTTTAATCGGGGAGGTGTGGCTCTGTTCAGGCCAGTCGAACATGGAGATGCCGATGAAAGGGTTTAAAAATCAGCCGGTCGAGAATTCAAACATGGATATTTTGCGATCAACCAATCCCAGCCTGAGGTTGTTTACCGTGAAAAGGAATTCCACCATCGAACGGCAGGAGGATGTGAATGGCGAATGGTCGGCAGCAGAACCAGCTGTAGTCAGGGAGTTCAGTGCTACCGGCTACTATTTTGGGAAACTGCTGCAGGAGATGCTGAACGTTCCTGTGGGGCTTATCAATTCAACCTGGGGCGGCTCCTGGGTTGAATCCTGGATGGACAGTGAGATGCTGGCAGCTTTTCCAGCGGTTGAGATACCTGAAAATGAAAGTGATATTCGCGAAAAAAACAGAACGCCCACCACGCTCTACAATGCGATGATTGCGCCACTAGCAGGGTATACCATAAGCGGCGTGATCTGGTATCAGGGAGAGTCCAATTATGATCGTCACGAAACCTATACAGATTTGTTTAAAACGATGGTGGCGGGTTGGCGATCGGCATGGGGCCAGGGTGTATTCCCATTTTATTATTGTCAGATAGCTCCCTATGAATATGGACTGATCACTCCCGAAGGAGAGAAACCCATCAACTCGGCCTATTTGCGGGAAGCACAACTGAAGGCGGAAAAAGAGATTGAAAATTCAGGGATGGTCGTGTTGCTGGATGCGGGAATGGAGAAAGGTATTCATCCGGCAAAAAAAAGAGTCGCGGGAGAACGGCTTGCATTGCACGCGCTGGCCAAGACATATCATATGGAAGGAATTACTGCCGATTCTCCGGTTTATAAGGAGATGTTGGTCCAGGGTGATACCTGTGTGTTAAGCTTCGATAGAGCCGAAATGTGGCTCACCGCACGAGAGGGAGAACTGAACAATTTCACAGTCGCTGGTGAGGACAAGCTGTTTTATCCTGCCGAAGCCTGGATCAGCAGAAGCAAAGTGTATGTGAAGTCTGAGGCTGTGAAGCATCCGGTCGCTGTGCGTTATGCGTTTGAGAACTATATAGAGGGGGATTTGTATGGTACCGAGGGTCTTCCTGTCTCTTCGTTCAGAACGGATGATTGGTAAGAATATTGCTGTTATACTTGAATAGTGAAAATAAAGAAAAGTGTGTTGTCGCGTGTAACAGGGAGCTGATCATAATGAATGATGAATGAATTATGAAAATGAGTAGAATTTTCTTATTTGTTGTGTTTATTATTTTTTTACCCTTTTACTGCTTCTCTTCTTCTATAGTAAAAGGTTGTGCGACAGATATGTCTGCTCAGACTGAAACCGTTAAACAGTACCGGCGGGGTAATACCGATATCGCAATGTATAATCCCGTCTGGCGTACCCAAAGCACCGGATCCGATGAGTCGATGCCCTGCGGTGGTGGCGATATCGGGTTGAACGTGTGGACCGAGAATGATGACATCCTGTTTTATATCTCCCGCAGCGGATCGTTCGATGAGCATAATACGCTGCTTAAATCGGGACGCATGAGGTTGAGACTGATACCAAATCCTTTTACTGAACATAATTTCAGTCAGGAGCTGAAGCTGAAAGAGGGAAATATCGAGATTTCGGGCGGAGATACCAAAATCCGGATTTGGGTGGATGTCTTTAGTCCGATCATCCATATGGAGATAGCGAGCCCCAAGAAGATTGAAACGGAACTCTTTTATGAAAACTGGCGGTATAAGGATAGGCCGGTAAGGAAGGGAGAAGGTAATCAGAACTCCTATAAATGGGCATTGCCCGATGGCTTATACACGCATAAAGATATCGTGGAGACCGATGAGGAATCGGTACGCTTCTACCATAAAAACAGTCCACGCACCATTTTTGATGTTACGGTGGAACAACAAGGAATGGAGAAAGTGAAGGATCAGCTTTATAATCCGCTAAAGAACCTTATTTCCGGCGGAATGGTATTTGGGGATAACCTTAACTACAGCCATACAGGCACTGGTATTTATGCCGATACAGACTACCGATTCTGGTCGTTAAAAAGCAAAAAACCTGCTTCGAAACATCATATCTTCATCGCCCTGCACGCTGAACAGTCGGAGAAGGTCGCACTGTGGGAGGAAAATTTAAAGAAATTGTCAAGAAAAGCTTACCGTTCTTCTGCAAAGCTTGAGACACAGAATTGGTGGAAAAGTTTCTGGGAAAGAAGTTATATCTTTATCGACACAGACAAAGAGGGATCGGAGTCCTGGAAGATCGGAAGAAACTACCAGCTCCTCCGTTATATGCTGGGATGCAATGCCTACGGGAGTTACCCTACAAAGTTTAACGGTGGGTTGTTTACATTCGACCCATCCGGTGTAGATTCAACGCAGGCATTTACGCCCGACTACAGAAAATGGGGCGGGGGAACATTTACTGCACAGAATCAGCGACTGGTATATTTTCCCATGCTAAAGGGTGGCGATTTTGATCTGATGCATGCGCAGTTCGATTTTTATTTGCGGTTGCTAAAGAATGCAGAACTTCGATCACAAGTTTACTGGGATCACGAAGGGGCATGTTTTACGGAGCAAATGGAGCTATTCGGACTGCCCAACCCGAGTGAATATGGATGGAATAGACCAGATTATTTCGATAAGGGAGTAGAATATAACGCATGGCTGGAGTATCAATGGGATACCGTGCTGGAATTCTGCTTGATGATACTGGAGGCTCATGATTACAACAATGAGGATATAGAAAAATATATACCGCTTATTGAAAGCTGCCTTACCTTCTTCGATGAACATTACAGTTATCTTGCAAAGAGAAGAGGAGCTAAGTCGCTGGATGAAAATGGCCACCTGGTGCTTTATCCGGGGACAGCCTGTGAAACCTATAAAATGGCCTATAATGCCACCTCCACCGTCTCGGCATTACGGGTTGTATTGGAGAAACTGATTGATTATCACAATCACCATGTAGATCAACAGAAATGGAAAGAAATGTTGTCCCGTATTCCGCCGATTTCAACCAGAGAAATTGAGGGGAAGGAGATGATTGCACCGGCGAAGCTGTGGGAGAGGGTGAACAACGTGGAGGCACCGCAGCTCTATCCTGTTTTTCCATGGCGATTGTATGGCGTAGGAAAAGAGAATATTGATCTGGCGATCAATACATACAAATATGATCCGGATATGCTGAAGTTCAGAAGCCACATTGGATGGAAGCAGGATAATATTTTCGCTGCATGCCTTGGATTGACAGAGGAAGCCAAACGTCTGACATTGTTGAAGATGGGCGACGGTCCACATCGTTTTCCGGCGTTCTGGGGACCGGGGTTCGACTGGACACCGGATCATAACTGGGGTGGGAGTGGCATGATCGGACTTCAGGAAATGCTTTTGCAGGAGACTGATGATAAAATATACCTGTTCCCGGCATGGCCACCCGAATGGGATGTACGTTTCAAATTACATCTCTCCGGAAACAGAACCGTGGAAGCCGAACTGGTGAACGGCAGGCTGGAGAGGCTGGAAGTGTCTCCGTCCCACAGAGAAAAAGATATTGTAAACATGATTAATAAAGAATGATGAGAAGAGGATTCACGATATTTTATATCATAGCGTTTTTTATCGCATCACTGACTGATGTTCAGGCAGACAATCCGGAGGTATCAGTCGCCGGTTTTTTTGCACTTGATGAAAGCGGAAGGGTAAATTACAACTTCAACCCGGGGTGGCGTTTCTTTAAGGGTGATATTGAAAACGGCGAATCTGTGGGTTTGGATGATGCTGATTGGGAGATCGTTTCTATCCCACATACGGTTGAACTGGTTCCCGCCGAGGCGAGCGGCGGACGTAATTATCAGGGACCGGCCTGGTATCGCAAGCACTTTGTGATTGACAGCTCGCTGACAGACAGAGATATATCGCTCTATTTTGAAGCGGTGATGGGTAAGTCGATTGTCTATGTGAATGGCAAAAAGGTAAAAGAACATTTGGGCGGATATCTTCCCTTTCGTGTGTCGCTGACCGACGAAGGTGTTCAGGCCGGAGACAGCTGCCTTGTAGCTGTTTTCGCAGATAATAGCGATGATAAGAGTTACCCTCCCGGGAAACCGCAGTATACGCTTGATTTCGCTTATCATGGAGGGATATACAGGGATGTCTGGCTGATCGCCAAATCCAAAGTCGCCATCACAGATCCTGTTGAGGCCAATAAACCCGCAGGGGGCGGTCTGTTTGTACATTTCGACAATATCAATGAAGCCCGTGCCGATATTTTTATCGATACCGATATCAAAAATTCAGACAGTCGAGTTAAGAGCGTAACGTTGCTTACCGAACTTTGCGATGCATCCGGCAAAGTAATGAAGAGGGTAAAAAGTGATATCAGGCTTGCGGCGGGTGAGAGCAAGGCAGTGAAACAAAGAATCAGTCTGAGCGATCCCAATCTATGGTCGCCCCGTAACCCATATCTTTACCGGATCAACACAAGGGTGATGGATGGCAGCAAGCCTCTGGACGGCGGAACTACCCGTATCGGGATACGAAAAGCTGAATTCAGGGGAAAAGAGGGTTTTTATCTGAATGGCAAACCCTACGGTCAGCTTGTTGGCGCCAACAGACATCAGGATTTCGCCTATGTCGGCAATGCTGTGCCCAACACACAACAGTGGCGTGATGCCAAAAAGCTGCGTGATGCAGGGTGTGAAATCATTCGGGCCGCGCATTATCCGCAGGATCCCGCATTTATGGATGCGTGTGATGAGCTGGGCATGTTCGTGATTGTGGCTACACCCGGCTGGCAGTATTGGAATAAAGATCCGGAATTCGGCCGTCTGGTACAGGAGAATAACAGGCAAATGATTCGTCGTGACAGGAATCACCCGTCGGTAATCGCCTGGGAGCCCATTCTTAATGAGACACGTTTTCCGCTGGATTTTTCACTTGAAGCTTTAAGAATTACAAAAGAGGAGTTTCCCTATCCTGGTGCACCTGTTGCAGCAGGAGATCTGCATTCGGAGGGGATAGCAGATCATTATGGGTTGGTATACGGCTGGCCTGCCGATGAGGGAAAGGCTGAACAGAGTATCTTTACCCGTGAGTTCGGTGAGAATGTGGACGACTGGTATGCACACAACAACAACAATAGAGCTTCCCGAAGCTGGGGTGAGCAGCCGCAGCTGGTGCAGGCTCTCTCGCTTGCCCAATCCTATGGTGAAATGTTTAACAGTTCAGGGCAGTTCATTGGCGGTGCACACTGGCATCCTTTCGACCATCAGCGGGGCTATCACCCTGATCCCTACTGGGGAGGTATGTTTGATGCGTTTCGTCAACCCAAGTACGCCTTTCAGATGTTTAAAAGCCAGGTGAATCCGAACAAATCACATCCCCTGTCAGAAACAGGTCCCATGGTGTTTATCGCGCATGAAATAACTCCTTTCTCGGGAAAAGATGTCGTGGTTTTCAGCAACTGCGATTCTGTTCGTCTTATTACTTATGAAACTGATACGCTGGTTCAAAAGGTGGAAAATATTGAAAAAGGGATTCCCTATGCACCGGTCCTGTTTAAAGATGTCTTCGATTTTTGGGAGATGCGTAATTATACCTATGTACAAAAAAACTGGGAAATTGTTAACTTTGTAGCCGAAGGCATGATAAACGGGGAGGTCGTAGCAAGTACCAGGAAAATGCCTTCCAGAAGATCTACCAGGCTCAGGCTGTATGTCGACAATGAGGGAACATCGCTGGTAGCCGACGGATCGGATTTTGTCACTGTGGTGGCTGAGGTGACCGACGATAACGGCAACGTAAGACGTCTGGCAAAAGAGCATATCCTGTTTTCAGTGGAAGGCGAAGGTGTGATTATAGGCGATGCTAATATAGGAGCGAACCCCCGGGCCGTTGAGTTTGGATCTGCACCCCTGTTGATACGGTCCACGAAGACCCCCGGTAAGATAAAGGTAACAGCACGGACAGTGTTCGAAGGAACACATGCCCCGTCGCCTGCCGAAATAGAATTGGAGAGCATTTCTTCCTCTTTTGCGTTAAACTATCTGGAAGAAGGGGAGAGTTCCGGTAGCACGACTCGTCGTGTTGACGGTAGTGCAGCACAAAAGATGAGTGAGGAGGAGATAAAAAAAGCACTGGATGAGGTTGAACGCCAGCAGACCGATTTTGGTGTAAAACATCAGCATGAATAATTTACTGATATATGGAATTGAGAGAGATAGGAAAGACGGGCATGAAGGTCTCACCATTAAGTTTCGGAGCCTCGTCATTGGGTGGCGTATTTCACTCCCTGAGAGAGGAAGAAGGGATTCAGGCTGTGCATACAGCTGTAGATCATGGTATCAACTTTATCGATGTTTCGCCCTATTACGGCCATCTTAAAGCGGAGAATGTTTTGGGAAAAGCGTTAAAGGAGATCGACAGGAGCCGGTATTACCTTTCAACCAAAGTGGGGCGCTATGGAGAAGATGGCAAAAACAGGTGGGATTACTCAGCCGGCAGAGCCGCACAGAGCGTTTATGAAAGCATGGAAAGACTGCATGTGGATTATATCGATCTGATCAATGTACACGACATTGAGTTTGCCGATCTGGATCTTGTATGTCGTGAAACATTACCGGCATTGGTGGATCTGAAAGAAAAGGGAGTGGTGAAACATGTGGGGATCACCAACCTGACCTTGCGCCATTTTGTGTACGTGATTGAGCATGTTCCTCCCGGTACTGTGGAAAGCATCTTATCATTCTGTCACTATACGCTGAACGACGATGCGCTGACAGACTATCTTGATTTCTTTGAACAACATGAGGTGGGTGTGATCAATGCATCCCCGTTTTCTATGGGATTGCTGACGGATAGAGGTGCACCCGACTGGCATCCGGCACCGGCGCAGTTAAAGATCGTATGTAAAAAAGCGGCTCAGCATTGCAAAAGCAGGGGAGAAAGCATCGAAAAACTGGCCATCCAATACGCCGTTTCTAATCCGCGGATTGCCACTACGCTCTTCAGTACCACACGTTCCTCATCTGTACTTCAAAATATAGCATGGGCATCGGAACCCATGGATGAGGAGCTGCTGAATGAGGTAAAAGAAATCTTAGAGCCCCGCTTCAGGGATACATGGTTAAACAGTTAATACAAAATATGATGAAGGCAATCAATATATCAGATATCAAGAAAATAGGAGTCGTTGAAAAGGCAAAACCGGAGCCCAAAAAAGGAGAGGTTTTATTGAAGATAAAGTATGTGGGCTTTTGCGGATCAGACCTGAACACGTACCTTGGTAAAAATCCGATGGTAAAGCTTCCCGTTGTACCCGGTCATGAGATCAGTGCAACGGTGGAAGCGGTCACGGAAGGCGTTCCGGAAACCCTCAGGAAGGGTATGCGCTGTACTGTGAATCCCTATACCAACTGCGAACATTGTTCCTCCTGTAGAAATGGCCGGCCCAATGCTTGCCGGTACAATCAGACATTGGGTGTTCAGCGCGACGGAGCGATGTCTGAATATATCGTTGTTCCCTGGCAAAAGGTGATTGCAGACGATGCTATTTCAGAAAGAAATTTCACCTTGGTCGAACCCATGAGCGTAGGCTTTCATGCGGTAGCAAGGGCAGCGGTAACCGATTTGGATGTCGTGATGGTGATAGGTTGCGGCATGATAGGCATCGGAGCACTGGTACGTGCCGCACTGCGCGGTGCACGGGTAATTGCCGTGGATGTGGATGATGAGAAGCTGCAGCTTGCAAAAAGGATGGGAGCTATTCATACAATTAACTCCGCCACGGAGGATGTCCATGCATGTCTTTCGGAGATCACCGGCGACATGGGGCCCGACGTCGTGATAGAGGCCGTGGGAGCTCCTGCTACATACCGTATGGCTGTAGACGAAGTGACCTTTACCGGCAGGGTGGTATGTATCGGTTATGCCAAATCTGAAGTGGCTTTCGAAACAAAATATTTTGTCTCCAAGGAGCTGGACATAAGAGGCTCACGCAACGCGCTGCCGGAAGATTTCCGTGCGGTGATGGAGTATGTGAAACGGAATGAGATACCTGATATATTGATCAGCGGCATCTATCCTCCCGAAAAGGTAGACGAGGCAATGATTGCCTGGTCGGATAATCCGGGGAAAGTGTTCCGGATATTCATTGCGTTTTAAATAATTCGGTTCTCAGAAGATGGAAATGAAAATTATTGATGCCCACGCCCACTTATGGCTCAGGCAGGATGCCGAGGTGGAGGGCAAAAAGATTGAGACCCTCACGAACGGACGCTCGCTCTTCATGGGTGAGATCCGGCAAATGGTGCCGCCATTTATACTGGATGGTCGCAACAGTGCTGAGATATTTTTGTCGAATATGGATTATGCCCAGGTGTCGGCTGCGGTCGTCACACAGGAATATATTGACGGGTTGCAAAATGAATATCTGCTCGATGTGCAACAGCGATTCCCTGATCGGTTTCTCTGTTGCGGCATGGTTGATCTGCGCAGGGGGGGATGGCTTGATCATGCTGAAAGCTTGTTCCGGCAAGGATTCAGGGCACTGAAGGTGCCGGCAAACCGCTTGCTGATGTCTGACAGAAGAATCTTTCTCACCTCCAACGAGATGATGCAGATTTTTGAGAAGATGGAACAGGAGGACTTGTTGCTCTCGATCGACCTGGCCAATGGTGATGCGCAGGTGGCTGAGATGGAAGAGATCATTGCCGCCTATCCCCGTTTACGGATTGCGATCGGTCATTTCGGTATGGTCACCCGTCCCCACTGGCAGGAACAGATCAAGCTTGCCCGTCATCCTAATGTAAGGATTGAGTCAGGAGGTATCACATGGTTATTCCACGAAGAGTTTTATCCCTATCATGGAGCCATATGGGCCATTAAAGAGGCTGCATCGCTGGTAGGCATGGAGAAACTGATGTGGGGCTCCGATTATCCGAGAACGATCACTGCAATCACTTACAGGATGTCATACGATTTTGTGTTGAGATCTGCGCTGCTCACCGAGGAGGAGAAGAAGATGTTCCTCAGCAGCAATGCCAGTCAGTTCTATGGTTTCAACAACCTGCATGAGCTTCCGTATATTAAAAACATGTCTGAATGAACACTCCCTGCAGCTGATTGTTGCCGGCATGAAACATAACCAACACACAATGAACGAACAATTGTACCATACATTGCGGGGGGTCATCGTACCCCTGGTAACACCTCTCTCAGCGCACGACACTCTCGATCAGAAGGGGCTTCACAACCTCATTGAGCATGTCATTACCGGCGGAGTGGCAGGTATCTTTATACTCGGCACCACGGGTGAAGCACAACATCTCAGTTACCGGACCAGGAGAGAGATGATCAGCCGGAGTGCTCAACTGGTGGGGAGGCGTGTACCTCTGCTGGTGGGCATCAGTGACACCTCCGTGGAGGAGGCTGTCTCACTTGCCGCCATTGCCGCCTGCAAAGGGGCTACGGCCGTTGTCGCAACGCCGCCCTACTATTATCACCCAGGACAACCGGAGCTGGTACACTTCTACACCACCCTGGCCGACGCAATTGAATTGCCACTCTACCTCTACAACATGCCCTCACACGTGAAAGTGAACATTGAACCGGAAACGGTGCTGGTATTGGCTGAACACAGCAACATCGCCGGATTGAAAGACAGCTATGCCAATGGGGTCTACTTCCAGAAGCTCCTGCACCTGTTCAAGGGGAAACCATTCTCCCTTTTCATGGGTCCCGAGGAGATCACTGCCGAAGTGGTGATGATGGGTGGACATGGGGGTGTGAACGGTGGTGCCAATCTCTTCCCATCGCTATATGTGCAGCTCTATCAGGCTGCGGTGAAGAGGGATTATGCTACTATTGAGCAGTTACAGGAGTTGGTGATGACCATCAGCACCTCCCTCTATACGGTAGGCAGGTACGCTTCCAGCTACCTGATGGGCGTGAAGACAGCCCTTCACCTGAAGGGTCTCTGTTCCGACTGCATGTCAAATCCGTTCAACAGCTTTGAGGGTGCTGAACGTGAGTTGTTGCGGGATCGCCTGCAAATCATTGAAAGCAGGCTGTCACAATTGTCGTCACACCTTTAACAGGATAATCGATGGGAATACACTGGATAGATATCGCGATTTTTTTGTTGTTTGCTGCCGGCACCCTGGCTTTTGGCCTCTCCTTTGCAAAGAAGAACAAGAATGTATCGGATTACACGAAAGGGGGAGGTAACATACCGGGTCTCGTGGTTGGGATGTCCATATTTGCCACTTATGTCAGCAGCATCAGCTTCCTGGGGTTACCCGGTAATGCCTACTCGGGCAGTTGGAATGCGTTCGTATTCAGTCTGTCGATCCCGGTTGCTTCAATATTGGCAGCAAAATATTTTGTGCCCTTTTACAGGAACATCAGCAGCATATCGGCCTACAGCTTCCTGGAGGAGCGGTTTGGATACTGGGCAAGGGCATATGCTGCGGTCTGTTACCTGCTGACACAGGTAGCCCGTATCGGTTCCGTTCTTTTCCTGCTGGCGCTCTCGCTCCATTTCATGCTGGGATGGAGTGTAGCCTCCATCATTGTCGTTACCGGGCTGGGTGTGGTGCTCTACTCCGTGGTGGGAGGCATGAAAGCGGTCATCTGGACCGATGCCATTCAGGGCACGATCCTGATCGTGGGTGCTCTTGCTTGTGTGGTTCTTCTCTTTGTTGATCTGCCGGGTGGCTTTACGCAGTTCATTGAAGTGGGAAAAGTGCATGATAAGTTCACATTGGGACCATTCGGCGGCCGACTGGATATTCCCACTTTCTGGGTCACTTTGTTCTACGGCATCTTCATCAATCTCCAGAATTACGGAATAGACCAAAACTACATCCAACGCTACAAAAGTGCGAGAGATGACAAAGGAGCTCGCTTCTCCGCTCTTTTTGGAGGATTGATCTATGTGCCGGTAAGCTTTCTCTTTTTCCTGATAGGAACGGCTCTTTTTGTCTACTACCAGGCACAACCGGAGTTACTGCCTTCTGATATCACCGGTGACCAGGTGTTTCCCTACTTTATTGCAAATGTCCTGCCTGTGGGGTTCACCGGCCTGCTGATCGCGGCTATCTTCTCAGCAGGCATGAGTACGGTCTCAACCAGCATCAACAGTGGTGCTACCATCGTCCTGACCGATTTTGTGGAACGTGGCAATAAAAGGTTGACAGAAAGAAAAAAGATGACCGTTCTCTATCTCACCTCTCTCCTCTTTGGCATCATGGGGATAGGTGTGGGACTGGCCATGATGTCGGCAAAAAGTGCGCTGGATGCATGGTGGAGCATGGCCTCCATCTTTAGTGGAGGGATGCTGGGTCTCTTTTTACTTGGCTACCTCTCCAGGAAAGCCAAAAACCTGGCGGCGGTGATCGGAGTGGTGCTGGGCCTCCTTCTCATCTTCTGGATGAGCCTCAGTGGCCAGACAATGTTCCACAACTACCTGGCAATCGTATTTGGCACCATCCTGATATTCGGTACCGGATTCCTGTTGGGGGTGGTTGATGACAGATTCAGGAAGTCGACTACATCCTCTAGCCGTTGATACCAAATTGTTGTGCCATGAGAGTGTAAGCTTTTCTGCGGGCCTCCCTCTCCGGGTAGCCATAATGCCTGTTGAAGAGTAATTTATTTTCTGATTTCATTCTTTGTTTATACAAATAACAGCTATTTTTGTGAACAATGTGTGCCTGGTATGGATGAGAAACGTATGTTTCCACTACTGCCCCCGGATTAAATGAATCTTCGTAAACTTCCCTTGTATCCCCTTGTATATTGGAAATTGAGAAACAATCATTTATTGGATGTTTAATAGGGATCATTGCTGGAATAGGTGGCATGATACCCTTATTGTTACAGGGATGATTACACTAATTTTGTCGGTTCACTTCATTGCATAAAACAAGATGAAATGAATTACCAGTGCTGACACGCAACATAGTCAATTGTGGAGAAAGAAGCATAAAAATGATAAAGAAGGAATATCTGATCTTATTATTCGGACTGATTGGATTATTATCATCCAGAGCACAGACTCATGAAATAATCGTGATTGATGATGATATCCAATTGATTCATCTTCAGGATTCTGTTTATGTTCATGTGACCTGGCATCATCTTGATGATTTCGGGCGATTTCCTTCAAACGGATTGATTGTAATTAGAAACGGGCAGGCTTTGATGATTGACACACCGATGGACAATGATAAAACAGAGAGACTGACAAACTATCTGAAAGAATCGATGTCGGTTGATTTGGTTAAATTGATAATTGGTCGTTTTCACGATGATTGCATGGGTGGATTGGGATATTTACAAAGCATCGGGATTGAATCAATCGCAAATGCAATGACAGTCGAGAAATGTAAAGAGATTGGACTATTAACTCATACAATTGAATTGGTTGATAAAGAGAAAGAATCAATAAGGTAATAAGCTGACATCAGTATGAGTTAAAAAAAGCCGTATTATCAAAATATTTATATCAGCTTGAAAACAAAGATAATAACAATGCAAACCGGGAGAAATGATATCGACAAACTCCATGAAATGTACATCAATCTACTGGAAAGTCAGCAGTTTGATGTGCAGGAGCTGGACTATTCCATTCTTGAAAAACAGATACCTGTATTACAGAAACTGGCAGAAACAAGCAACGCAATCATAACGGTATTTGATCTGTTTCAGAAGAAACATGTTTTCCAATCTTACAATTTCGAAACATTCCTGGGTTATACAAAAAATGACTTTGAAGAAGCAGGGGAGTATTTCATTGATTCAAAAATACATCCGGAAGATTATATTGCATTGTTGGAAAACGGGATCACGCTATTTGATCTACTGACAAATATTTCAAGTGAGCTACGACTGAATTGTAAACTTATCAACGAATTCAGAATAGTGAATGCTTCAAATCAATATACCAGGGTGATAGAACAACAGCAGACGCTTGAGCTGGACAACAGGGGGAATGTGTGGCTGGCGTTGAGCATCCTCGATATCTCGCCTAACCAAGAGGTGAATGAGCGCTTAAAAGCGCAGATATTGAATTTTAAAACAGGCGAGTTTGTTCGTTTGCTTAGACCGAAAGTCAATAAAGAGATGGCGCTCACCAAAAGGCAGATTGAGATCCTTCAACATATCAGGGAGGGTGAATTAAGCAAAGAGATCTCCGATAAGCTTTTTATCAGTGTGCATACCGTGAATACACACAGGCAGAAGATCCTGGAGAAGCTAAATGTAAACAATTCAATAGAGGCAGTTACTATTGCGGCAAAGCTTGGATTGATATAATACTGATTTTTCAGTATTGAACGAAAGGGAAAGTGTTCAGATATTTGCACTTTATTCATTTCAATACTGAATACATGAAAACGTTATGCCTGGCTCTGTTTCTTGTTGTGCTGTCATTCTCTGCGTTATCACAGGAAATTACCCAACAGATAAGAGGGAAAATATTCGATGGTGAATCACTTGCAGGCTTACCCGGAGCGAATATCTCCGTGATCGGTTCGGATCCGTTCATTGGAACGACATCGGACCTTGAAGGCAATTTCGTGCTTAACGAGGTTCCGGTAGGCAGGATATCCATTCAGATAAGCTACATTGGTTATGAAAATTATTTTGTGTCTGATATGCTTGTCAGCTCGGGGAAGGAGGTTGTCCTGGATATTCCACTGATAGAGAGCTTTACAAATCTTGGTGAGGTGGTGATAACGCCGGACATTGAGAGTGATGAAGCAATGAATAAGATGGCAACATTATCGGCGAAAACATTCTCAGTGGAAGATGCCAGTCGATATGCCGGAGGAATGGATGACCCCTCCAGACTGGCAAGTACTTTTGCCGGAGTAACCCCGAGCACCGTGGAGAACAATGAAATCGTGATAAGAGGAAATGCGGCCAAGGGCATCCTCTGGAGGGTTGAAGGAATGGAGATCCCTGCTCCCAATCACCTGGCAGGATTGTTTTCAGGGGGTGGGGTAAACACGATCTTCAACAGTAACATGCTCTCCAATTCTGATTTCTTCACCGGTGCCTTTCCTTCAGAATATGGGAACGCACTCTCCGGCGTTTTTGATATCAATCTACGAACCGGCAATAATACAAAAAGGGAGTATGCCGTGCAGGTAGGCTCGTATGGGATTGACTTTGCTGCCGAGGGACCCTTTGCCAATGGAAAGAATGCCTCCTATCTATTGAATTATCGGTATTCAACCTATGGGTTGTTACAGGACCTGCTTCCGCAAGTGACAGGGCTGCCTTCCTACTCAGACCTGTCATTAAAATTAAATATCCCCACGCGAAATGCCGGTACTTTTTCTATTTGGAGCATCAACGGGATGGGAAGCATCAAATTTCTGAATGAGAAAGATCCCTCAAAGTGGAAGACGAATTATGACAGTTACGATTATGATATTCGTTACAATCTAACCGCATCAGGCATTAACCACAGGAAAATAATCGGTAACAACTCCTATCTCTCCTCGACCGTTTCATTTTCTGCTACTGAGTATATCAACAAGAACAACTATTTCCGGCTGGACCTTCAGGAGATACCTGTCTCTGATCAGAATGAGATTGACTACAAATATAGTTTTGCAGGATTTCTGAATCATAAGTTCAGTAACAGGCACACCAACAGAACAGGCTTAACAGTCAATAGATTACAATACAAATACGATGTGGCAGCAAACACGGATGTGGCGATCAATGATCGTCCCGATTTTTTTGTGAAAAGCAATGATCATGCCTGGTATTATCAGTTCTATTCCCAGTCGAAGTTCAAGCTGACAGAAAAGATGGATCTCAATGCTGGTTTACACTTCATGATGCTCAATACAAACAACAAGGTAACTGTAGAACCCCGGCTCGGTATAAACCGGAAGCTTTCTGACAATCATAAACTGAGTTTCGCCTACGGAAGACATAGCAGGATAGAACCCCTGAGGATTTATCTCATGGAAGTGGATAACAACAACGGACCTGAGACCCCTAATATGGAGCTGGAGGTTACGAAAGCTGATCATTTTGTGTTGGGATATGACTGGAACATATCGCAGCACGTGCATTTGAGAGTCGAACCCTATTATCAGAAATTGTTTGATGTGCCTGTCGTACCGGATAGTTCTTTCTCAATGATCAACTACAACAACGAGATGTATTTTTCATCAACGCTATTGAACAGTGGAACGGGCACGAATGTCGGTGTGGATATCACCTTGGAGCGTGCCATGAAAAACAGCTATTACTATATGTTGACTACCTCGTTGTTCAATTCTAAATATGTGGGCGGTGATGGCGTGGAGAGAAATACAAGGTACAATCAGAATTTTGTACTCAATATCTTGGGTGGTAAGGAGTGGCAGGTGAAGAAAGAGAATAGGTTCAGCCTGAACGGAAAATTTACCATACTGGGAGGAAGAAGATATGCTCCGGTGGATATGGAAAAATCGCTCAGCAGTCAGTTTGTGGTGTATGACAATTCAAGGATTTATGAAGAACAGGCACCTACCAATTTTTATGTCGATATCTCGATGAACTACACAATCAACAAACCGAAAATATCTCATTCAATTATTCTACAGGTTAAGAACTTATTGTTGCAAAAGGAGTTTCTGGGACATGCATATAATTTCAGGACAAACAGGATTGAACCTTACGAACTGGCAATCATGTTTCCCTATATCAGTTACAAGATTTTATTCTAGGGAAAAGGGATCGGCAGATACAGGTGACAGTTGAGAATATGATTCATTTTTATTGATTTCATTCTTTGTTTACACAAATTACAACTATTTTTGTCAACAATATATGCTTGACGAGAAACGTATGTTTCCACCACTGCAAAGGGATTAAATGAATCTTCATCAACAACCACTAAATACTTCAATTCAATGGACAAGCTAAATATTTTATGGACAACTGATAACAAAGAGACCGCATTGAATATGGTGATCATGTATGCCACCAATTCTAAAATAAGAGGTTGGTGGAAAAATGTGAATGTGATCATCTGGGGTGCATCAGCAAAACTTGTTGGAACTGATACGCAAATACAATCCGAGATTATTGAAATGCTTGGTCAGGGTGTGCATGTTGAAGCATGCAAAGAGTGCTGTGACAGGGCAGGTGTGACTGATAGATTGATAAAACTTGGCATAAATGTCAGATATATGGGAGAGCCTTTTACTAACTACATGAAAGCCGGAGAGAAGATAATGTCAATCTGAAGTATCAACGAAAAAGAGACATAGTTGGGCAGATAAGAATGATCATCAGCTCACACACCTAACAGGTTGATGAGCGTATCGGAGAACTCACATTGATTGTCGTGTGAATGTCAGGTATAAAACGATATAAATTCGTGGTATGTTTTTAAGTTAAGATATAAAATTGCAGAAAAGTTTCAAAATGATTCAACAACCGGAATTAGGGAAAAAGATTGCTGATTACAGAAAATCAAAAGGATTGACGCAAGAGCAACTTGTTGAGCAATGTAATTTGAGCGTGCGTACTCTACAACGTATTGAAGCCGGAGAGGTAACCCCTAGAATGTATACAGTTAAGTTGATTCTTGATGTTTTGGAACTTGATTATGAAAACGACTTAAATCCCCAAAGAGTAGATATAAAAAGACGTTCAGGAATGCGGCTCGAGCAATTTTATATAATCTTTATTGATCTATTTAATTTAAAAACAAACACAATGAAAAAGTATCAATTTTATCGGTAGCACTATCTGCTATCGTTTTTGGGATTTCGTCTTTAACTAACATCACTTTTGGGCACCCCTACAGTTCATCTCTGTAATATGACGACTCATCGATTTTGATTATGAATAAATGGTTGATTTATCGAAAATTTGTTGAGAATTCTTGAATCAATTAAATTTATTCATCATGGGAAAAATTGTTTTTTTTATTTTGGTATCCTTACTTACAGTTACAATTAGTAATTCACAAAACATTGTTGAATACTCAGATGAAGAGTCAGTATTGGAATTTTATCGACAATACAGTCCTTTTACCGATCCGGGAGAATATGGATTTTTGTATGAAAACCTACCCGATTCTTTGACGGAACTGTGCCAAGTTGTCCGTTCTCAATTTTTGCATCTCATTGCTGAATACCCTTCGCATAAGGATTCAATGCCCGATGAGAGGCGCTACGATATTCTAAAATACACAACGATACAATCAATCTTAGAGGCTCTTCTGCACAAGGATTCTTCTGGATTAACGTTGCATAGGAACCCAGAAGACAGATTGGTACTCGGATGTCAAAGTTATGCACTGTTGCTTGCATCTATTCTAAAATACAAAGGCGTTCCAGCCCGTCTTCGTTATGGCCATGCTACCTATCTCATCCCCGGTTTTCACGTAAGCCATGTGATATGTGAGGTATGGAACAGGGGTGAAAAGCGTTGGATGTTGGTAGACCCCAATCTTAATATGGTAGATTTTAACAGGAACAGATTTGATGTCAGCAATGAGGCATGGTTACTATTGCAGAAGGGTGAAATTGATCCCCATCAATATGGTTTCCCAGGTAAATATGCAGGGATGGGTTCCATCGTCGGGAAAATCTTCGCAGATCTGGCCTCCATATTAGGGACAGAATATCCCCTGACAATGTATCCTCCAATAATGGAATATCTTCTTGCGGATGAGAAGAAATTGTCAGAACATCATATCCAAACAGTCAACAGAATATGCGAATTGATGCGATCACTCAATATTAACAATCTTACGCAATTGCAGAATATGTATCATAGTACACCTGAAATTCAAGTTACCAAATGGAGTGACTTAAAATATCTGACAGGAGAGGATACAGCCCACAAAGTGGATCCAACCGAAGAAATACAGGTGATTGAGTTTGTGGAAATTCCAGGAGGAACATTTATCATGGGCAGTCCCGTTACTGAACAGGGAAGATATGATGATGAAAATCAACACGAAGTGACCCTGAGGTCATTTAAAATGAGTAAGTATGCCATCACTGTAGAACAATACAATGCTTTTTGTAAGGCAACAGCCCGGAGACAACCTTTTTACGGGCCCAATGACAGGGCCAAAAACCCTGTAACGCAGATAACATGGCATGATGCCAAAGCATTTGCCGATTGGATGGGCTATAGGCTACCTACCGAGGCAGAATTTGAATATGCTACTCGGGCTGGGACAACGACTCCATTTTATACAGGCCAGTGTCTGACAAGCGATCAAGCCAATTACAATGGCATGGATGAAGCATATACTAACTGCGAAAGGAGTGAATTCATAAACAAAGTCGTGCCTGTCGGTAATTATCCTCCCAATGCTTTCGGTTTATACGATATGCACGGTAACGTGGTGGAATGGTGCAGCGATTGGTATGGTGAATATAACATGGATGAGAAAATGAATCCAATTGGACCGGAGACAGGTGATAGGAAAGTCTTCAGAGGTGGAGGTTTTTGGCATCCAGCAGCCAAATGTAGATCAGCTTGTCGTGGGAGCGATCCTCAGGGAAACAGGGGTGCAGGGCTTAGTTTTAGGGTAGTAAAGGAATAAGTTTCAGAATTGATTGGACCATTCGAAAATATCAATCCACCGTACAAAAGTTATTCATTAAAACCATGCGGCATGAAATGCAACAACAAAAAAAAGATATTTAAACATGTTATGTTTTCAATATCATTCGCAATAGTAACCGCCTCTATAATTGGTTATTTGTTTCAGGGAGCCAATATCTTTTCATCATTCTCATTTTATATTAAATATACCGGATATGGCTATTCCCTTTTTTTTGCTTTTTGGCTGGGGCATTTGGCGATTGGTCACTTTACCGAAAAGAAGCTTGATTGGACCAATAACCTAAAAAGGGCACATGTAATTAGTTTGTCCACTTACATAATTTATGGAGTAATTATTGGCACAGGCATTACCTGGATATTTAGCGTCAACGTTTTTCAGGTAAAGGGTTCCGATCTATTTTTGGATGTCTTCATAAAGATTCTGGTGATAATGTTTCTTGATTTGATATTAATATCGATATATCATTCCACCAATCTCACCAAATACTGGGAAAGAGCCATTGAGAATAACGAAGAATTAAAACGAGAGAACCTGATTGCCAGATATGAGGTTTTAAAGAATAAGGTAAACCCTCATTTTCTGTTTAATAGCTTAAACACACTCAGTAGCTTGATAGAGCGAAACCCTGAACTGGGAGGTCAATATGTAAAAAAATTATCCGATATGTACCGATATGTTCTGGAACAAAACGATAATGAACTGGTATCATTGGATACAGAAATGAAATTTGTTGAGGATTATATATTTCTTTCAAAAATTCGATTTGGTGATGCCCTACTATATAAATCGCATTTGCCTGATTACGGGGATATTCAGGTTGTCCCATTGGGGCTGCAGATATTGGTTGAAAATGCCATAAAACACAACATCCTATCTGATGATATGCCACTGCATATCAATATTGGGATTGAGAATGATTTCCTCGTAGTGAAGAATAACATTCAAAAGAAGAACATTGTTATTCCAGACAGGAAACCACATGGTTTGGAGAATCTCAAAAACAGATATGCCTACCTGACCAATTCAGTCATCGACATCAGAGAGTCAGGTGGATACTTCTTTGTCAGGTTACCCATCATAAGAATTAAAAAACATGAATTGCTTGATTGTTGAGGATGAAAAGGAAGCTGCTTTAAAGCTTGCAAGGTTAATTAAAAAATATGATCAGAATATTGTTATTCTTGATACCATTCAATCAGTTAAGAATACTGTATTATGGTTAAAAAAAAATGAGGCTCCCGATCTGATTTTCATGGATATTCAACTGTCCGATGGATTAAGCTTTGAGATATTTGAACAGACCATCGTTAAGATCCCGGTAATTTTTACCACTGCCTACGATGAATATACCCTCAAAGCGTTTAAAGTAAATAGCATCGATTATTTATTAAAACCCATTGATCAAGGTGAGTTGAATCAAGCAATCGGTAAGTTCAAAGAAAGTAACATGTCGAAGGATATCCCTTCTCGAGTTTTTGACATCATACTGCAATCACTCACCAAAAAAAATAAGAGCAAGTTTGTGATCAAGGTAGGAGAACACATCAAAGTTATTGCCATAGAAGATGTGCAATGTTTTTACAGCATGGAGAAGTACACATTTCTTCAAAACAACCAGGGACGTGATTATGCAATCAGTTATTCACTCGATCAGGTAGAGGCTTTAGTTGATCCAGTGAATTTTTTCAGGATAAACCGTAAGTATCTGGTCTCTTTCTCAGCCATAAAGGATATCATACACTATTCAAACACCCGATTACGGATTAAATTGATTATGAACGAATCGGATGATTTAGTTGTAAGCCGTGAGAAAGTACAGGAGTTCAAAAAATGGTTGGAAACCTGAATAGGAGCATTACATTTTTTGGCTTAAAAAACGGTGATATAACGCATGTTAATTATGGGTGAGTTCTCTCATCCTTTATTTGTATCTGCCAAAATAACAAACTGAATAAGATAGCTCGTTAATACTTGGGTCAAGTTGACTGTTTAAGATACACATCCAGGGCTTTTCCCAAATCGATTCCATCTTCTAGCACCGGTGAGAATCTATCACTCTTCTCATTGAGACGTGCCAAAGCGTTCTTGATGGTGACATCACGTTTCTTTTTATATGGTTCCAACGACATCAGGAGACCTTTTTATTGGATTTCTCGATGCTGGCATCCAGCTTATAGCCCTTGACGATATTCTCCCATTGAACTTCTTTGCCGGTTTTTTCGTTTACACGCTTGAACCTGATTTTTGACAGGTCGTTTTTGTCGAGCATATCCAGATCGAGACTGCTGCACTCAGTTGCCGAATACATTTTTACCGGGATGTTAACCAACCCAAATCCGATGGCACCGTTCCAAATTGATTTCACATCATTTACTATTCAGAATTCTACTTGTGTGAACTATTCCCTCTTTGAATTCTTTCATCACTATCAAAAACGCAGAGTGACAATAGATTGTTTTTCATCTGATCTGTTTTTTTTCATTAAACGGGAAGACTGGCAGGATCAAAAAAACACTCACCGAAATGAATCGATAAGTGTTTTGATAATCGGGTGGGCGTTGACGGATTCGAACCGCCGACCCTCTGCTTGTAAGGCAGATGCTCTGAACCAGCTGAGCTAAACGCCCGAAATATGCTCTCTTTCCTTTTCTGATCCCCGCTCTCGGAGATTGCTTTCTGAAAAAGTGATGCAAAGATAGACTCTTTTTGTTTTCCCGCAAAATATATTGCAAATAATTTTATAAATATTTTTCCAGCTCTGTAATTATCGCTATTTTTGTACCGTAATCATAGGGAGTTACATTCTTTCGAAAATAAACAATTTCGATGAGACTGAAATGAACATGTCGGGAAGTGATTTTCCGTCGTTCAGAAATCTGATTTCAAACCCGTATTGCGCAACAACTACAATGGAGATAAACCAACTGACTGCCATATCCCCCGTCGACGGTCGCTATAGAGAGAAGACCAGCGAACTGGGAGCCTATTTTTCGGAACAAGCACTGATCAGATATCGGGTGAAGGTGGAGATCGAATATTTTATCGCTTTGTGCGAAGCCGGCATCAAGCCGCTCGACAGGGTTGACAACAGCTTGTTTGCAGGCCTGAGAGAGCTCTACCACAATTTCTCAGAAGAAGATGCTCGGAGGATAAAGGAGATTGAACAGGTGACCAACCACGACGTGAAAGCGGTGGAATATTTTATCAAGGAGCAGTTCGATCGGTTAGATCTTACAGTTTACAAGGAGTTCATCCACTTCGGTCTCACTTCGCAGGATATCAACAACACCGCCACACCGATGATGTGGCAAGAGGCTCTGCAGGAGGTCTACATCCCCGAGCTGGAGAAGCTCATCACCCGCCTTGAGTCACTGGCCGGCGAATGGGCCGACATACCGATGCTGGCACGTACACACGGTCAACCAGCCTCCCCCACAAGACTTGGTAAGGAGGTGATGGTGTTTGCT
>CAZBFS010000004.1:0-24949 GCA_964491215.1 uncultured Proteiniphilum sp. | reverse complement strand
CAGGTATGGATACTCCAGCGTGGGAACGCTGGCTGTCCAGTCTCCGCCATCAGAGACCACCAGCAGCGGACGCGGAGCAAACATGGCGATCAGTTCCGCATTGTTGGTTCCCCCGCAGGAGAGGGTAACCGGCATGCCGCTTTCGCAGGGGCAGCCCCCGTCGAAATGAGAGGCGACCATTACCACCGGCGCTACCGCTTTATAACGGTCGTCGAGCACCGAGAGCAGGATGGTTTGAGAACCTCCGCCTGAGCCACCTGTCGCTCCCACTCTCTCCCTGTCTGCATCACCTCTTGTGAGGATGTAATCGAGGATGGTGATGCCGTTCATTGCCTGAATCCGATGGGCGGCACTGGAGCGATGAGCAGCGTTGCCCACCTGGAGAGCAGATTCGCCCCATCCAAACAGGTCGTAGCTCACCGCAATGGCCCCCATTCTCGCGAGCGTGCCCATCCTGAGTTGTTGCTCTTCGCGGTAACGTCCATCTGCAAAATGTCCGTTGGGTGAAATGATGACGGCATGCTTCCCCTTGAATAAAGGGGCATAGATGGAGCCGGCCACATACAATCCCGGCAATGTTTCAATGGCAAAATTTTGGACCGAGTAGCCATCAAACTTTCTGATTTTCGATAAAATAGGTTTTGAATGCACCCTTTTTGTCAGGAGCGAGTCTATGCCGAGATTTTCTCTGACTTCACGCTGCAGACACTCTTTCCGTTGCTCCCAGTGTTCTTTATCCGGGTAGAGAGACAGCAGGTGGGAGAGCATCTTCTCACCATCTTCCGGAGTCCTGCGTGCATATTCATAACGTTTCAGCTTGTAGTGTTTGTCACCCTGTTTTACAAACTTGTAATCAAAGGGCGCCAATAAGTTTGTCAGTGACTCTTCCACTGAATAGGGCCTGATCCTGAAGTCGGCATAAGGTAGCACCAATCCCGCCGTATCAATATCATAGGAAAGCTTCACCTCAAATCTGACGGAGATATCCTTTAAAACATCGCTCAACGATCTTTCGAACCTGTTCTCATACACCTGTTGAGAATGACAGATCGTTGTGGTTGCGATCAACAGCAACAATCCTATTCCTGCTCTTTTTTTCATCACTATTCAATTATCGGGTTGGTCTTATCTTCACTTTCAGCATCCACGACAGTGCCGATTCTGTCAAAATAGTTATTTTTCAGTACGATCCCTTCATTCTTGCCATCAAGCTGTATGAACGACCTGTTGCCCGGCATGGGAAAACAACCCTGAATAAACAGATCTTTTGAATCTTTGACGAAGATCACCGGCTTGTCGGCATCCGGTGTCCCCGTAGATACATTGTGTATGGCAATATTTTCTGAATTCAGCACTGTAAAAGGTGTTGAACTGTCGATACGTACATCTCTCAAAAAGATATTTTTTGCAAAATTGATTCTGGCTCCCTCCTTAGACTGGATATTGATATCACTAAACGTTATGTCTGAGACAGCCATCTCTTCCAGGCCGACAATCTCGATGGCCCTGTTCACATCCGATCCGGTGAGTCCCGAAATATGAATATTTCTGAATATGGGCGTTCTCTCCGAAACTGGCTCAGGATTCATGTTGCTGTATTTCAGGTTCAGGATGATTGCCTCCTGCTGTATGTTCTTCATCACGATATTGCTTACCCTGATCTCCTCCACAATACCTCCTCTGCCACGGGTGGATTTAAGCCGGATACCCCTGTCTGTTCCGTCAAACACACAATTGGAGATCGTTACTTTTCTCACATCGCCGCTCACTTCGCTACCTATGACCACGCCGCCATGTCCCGCAAGCATGGTACAGTTTGTGATGGTGATATTCTCACAAGGGACTGCCAGGTTGCGCGCCTGCTCATCGCGACCCGATTTCAGGGTAATACAATCATCTCCCACCGTAATGTGACAATCGGAGATATGCACATTCTTACATGAGGAGGGATTGATGCCGTCGGTATTGGGTGAATCGGGGTTGTTGATTGTCACACCGGTAATGGTGATGTTCTCACAAAATTCCGGGTTGATGGTCCAGAATGGTGAGTTGATAACCGTTACCCCCTCTATGCGGATATTATTACAGTGGAGGGTCTGGAACAGCGGGGGCCGGAAAAACCGACGGTCCAATGTACCGGTAAAATCCGAATTTGTCAGCCTGTGAAGCTCCTCCACATCATTCTCCTTGTCCCATAGTGGCTGATATTTGTTGACATCTCTTTTTCCATTGTTGCGGAGATCCACAATCACACGATAAAATTCGTCCCACCATTTTTTCCCCTGTCCATCAATGGTACCTCTCCCTTTAATGGTGATATTCTCCTCTTCCACGGCATAAAACAGCGGCGAGAAACTCTTCATGACCACTCCTTCGTACCGCATTTCCACAAATGGGAGGTAATCATCAAAATGATCTGAAAAGAGCAGGGTCGCACCCGACTCGAGTTCTATCGTGATGTTGCTTTTTAGTTTGATTGCACCGGTAAGATACTTTCCTGCTGGGAAATAAAGTGTCCCGCCACCGTTAGCAGCTAATTCAGCAACAGTGGAATTAATCAATTTGGTATTTATAGTCAGCCCGCTATCGTCTGCTCCGGCCAGTTTCATATTCACTGTTTCGGCACAAAGCGGCGACAGGATCAGGAGGCTTAGCAGTACCATGCATGGCAGAGAGATTTGTTTCATACACTATTTCTTTAAGATGTGACGACTTTTATCATGATTGAACGAAAGCAGACCGTTGGGGCTGTTACCGCTTGATGCTGAATGAATGTTTTCCACTACCGGCCGTGACCTCCTCTTTGTTGGGAAGGATAATGGTTGCTTCGGTATTGACCGGTATTTGCACATCAAGTGTAAAGATACCATTTTTCAGGTTCCAGTCCACCGCAATTTTGCCATACAACGTTTCTGTTGAAGCAGACACATAGGTCAGATCACCCACAACCTGAGGCGCAATCCTGAACTTCTTATAGCCAGGGTTATCGATATCCGGTTGAATTCCAGCCAGCCATGCAAAGAACCACTCATCGATCTGTCCCATCATGAAATGGTTCCATGATGTGCCTTCGCGCGGGTCCCACTGCTCAGTCAGCGTGGTAGCCCCGAACTTCACCTGAAAGCCATATCCCGGTACTTCGTCATGATTGTGCATCTTGTACATCAGATCATTCAGATTATTCCTGGCCAGCGTCTGAAACAGGTAGCGGTTGCCCACGTCACCCGTGGTAAGCCGGTTACCCCGTTGTTGAATATCTTTTACCAGGTTGGCCAACACAGCTTCTCTGTTCTCCAGTTCCACCAGTTCAAAAAATAGCGGAATCGCATTTGAAGCCTGGCTCCCGGATCCGTACTGCGATGTCTCATGATTGAAGAAACAGTTGTTAAAGGCTGTTTTAACCGAATGAGCAAGCTGATCGTAATAGGCCTTGTCAAAATTATTGCTAACCATATCGGCCGCCCTGCTGAGCAGTACAAGATCCCAATAATAGTGTGCCGTGGCTACCAGTGGCACGGGTGTATTCTTCGAAAGGCCGGCCCTTTCTCCGTGGTAATCATACCAGTCGCCCAGTCCATGAGAAACAATATGATCCGTTGATGTGGAAGAGAGGTAATCAACATATCCCTTCATTACATCGTAGTATTCATGTATCAGCGAACTATCTCCATAGTAGAGATAATACATCCAGGGTATAATCACCGACGAGCTACCCCACTCAGGAGAATCCCGGAAGGCGCCGTCGAACTCCACATATTCGGGAGCAATGCTGGGTACCAGTCCGTTGGGCAACTGCACATCCCTGATATCCTGCATCACTTTGGGCATAAACGTCCGCAGATTATAGTTATAGTAGAGCCCGGGGCCATTCAGATGAACCTGTTCCAGCCAACCCAACTTCTCCCGGTGCGGACAGTCGGTAAACACACTCTGCATGTTGCTTCTCACCGCGTTACCGATGATCCGGTGGGCATTGTTGAATATGCTGTTTGAACTTTCAAATGTCGATATCTTTTCTGCCGAGTTGTAGATAAAGCAGGAGTTGACTTCCCTGATCTCAGGCAGAGTTTTGTCATGCTTCCCGCTGTTGGGCATCAGGTCTGTCTGAATATACCTGAACCCGTAATAGGAAAAGCGGGGATGCCAATGCTCTTCCCCTTCACCTTTGAGCACATATTCATAATAATGCTTACTGCCGGTCTGCTTCTGGCTTACCGTGCCATCCTCATTCAATGACTCACCGGGAGTGAGGCGTATCGTGTCGCCCCGGCTACCGCGGACGACAATCTCCGGGAAGCCGGCAAGATTCTGTCCCATATCCATCACCTGGCGGGTATCGGAAATCTTTGTCGTCTCCCTTGGGGCGAAGCGCTCCATGATCTTTACAGGGGCAGTCTGCTGTGCTCTTAGCTTACCCCGTGGAGCCTCCTGCACCACTACCGGTTTCCATTCATTGTCGTCGAAACCGGTTTTATCCCATCCGGGCTGTTCCAGCGTGGCGTCGTAATCTTCTCCCCCATATATGCAGTTGAAGGTGACGGGACTGTAGCTGAACTTCCAGTTTTCACCGGACTGTACTTCCTTTACCGTTCCATCGGAATAGGTTATTCTCATTTTAAAAAACAGCGTCGGGGGACCAAAGCTGACAAGCAACTTCCGGTACCTTCCACCCTGCACATTATAGAATCCGTTTCCCAACAAAATGCCAATGGCATTAGGTCCATCGACCAAATAATCGGTCACATCATACGCGTTGTAATAGACTGTCTGATCATAATCACTTAACAGGGGAGCAAACTCGCTGTCGCCAACCTTCTCACCATTGAGCGAAAACTCATAAAGCCCAAGGCCGCTTACGTACGCCACCGCTTCTTCCACAGTTTTCTCCGAATTGAACGTGTGACGAAGGTAGATGCTTTTGTGTGAGAGCGGGTTTACCTGATCCCATACAACTTTATTTTCGGGCCTTTTAAGTACCGTAGCGTGGAATTTTCTACCTTTGGGGAGCTTTGCGTCCTCCCGTGAGATCGAACCAATCCATTTTGCATTCAGGAACAGCGATGAAGGAGCCATGCGAAAGGAACTTTTCTCACTCCATTCCGAGGGAACATCTTTTTCATCCCACACCCTGACTCTCCAACGATATTTTTTAAGCGGCTCTAACAACTTATTACCGTCATAAGATACACCCTGACTTTGAGATGATATTGTCTTTCCAGTACTTTGGATCAACATCTCTTCGCCTCCGGAAACATCAAATATTTCAAGTTCGTATGCAGTCTGATGTTTATCGTTTTCTTTTGATATGATCCGCCATCCGAACTCAGGCCTTGTGGAAGTAACCATGAGGGGAGATTCCATCTTATCACAGGTAAGATGAACAGGTTCGAAAGCCCTGATCTGCATTGTACAGACAGAGAGCAAGCTGAGTAACAGAAGTGAAAATCGTCGTTTCATATGATTTTATAAGACATCCTTACAAACTATTTTTTCCAATCTGTCGGATCTCCCGACTTCTTTCCCATCCACAAAGATGCCAAGCCCTTTGCCCTGGTGGTAACGGTCCCCATGTTTGTCCCATACAACCGTGACAATCCGGCCATGATACAGCAGATTATCGAGGCAGAACCAGTCCCAGGTATCCTCCGGTATCAGCGGATTTACGACCAGCGTATTATCTTCCTGGGGACGAACACCAACCAGTCCCGTGATGATCATATCGTTAAATGTGGAGTGGTTGTAATACCTGCTTCTCTCCTGATCACCCTTCAGCCAGTAACCTGTCACTTCATCCAGATATTCACCGATATAGGGACGGCCCCTGTGATACTGAGATTCTACGTACAACTCCATTAAGCGAAAATAGATGCTATCGTTAAGAGTACTCTGCGAATAGTTGTTCATATAGTTTGCCATGGCCGTCATGGTCTGGCTGGAGGCAAAAGGCCATACAGCTCCGTCCCATTCACAGTTACAGCATCCAGCCTGTCGGAACAGCGGATGACGCCGCTCTGCGGTGGTCAGCCCGTAGGGTGCAAGAAATCCCTGCTCATCCTTTACCTGTTCCCATGCCACTTCATATTTCTTGTCGTTATCCGGCAGATTAAAATACCAGGGAATATATCCGATTGCCTCCCGCACGTTTGCCAGGGAATCTCCCCGGTGCGTCTCGAAAAAGTTAAGCTTTTCACTCCATAGATGATCCAGGATCAGCTCTTTGAGGGTATCTCTTTTCGAGGTGTATTTCTTCTCTTCATGCTCGTTGCCGGCCATCAGATGGATTTTGGACAAAGCATCGGCATTCCCGTACATATAACTGTTAATGGTGGGGCGGGCATATTTTTTTCTTCTGCCGCCGCTGATCGATTCCTCCATGCCATCCTGCACATCACCTTGCCAGTATAGTTTGTTGGGAAGCCTGTGCGTGGTTTCCCAACGCTGATACTCGGCATCGAGATCGGGTAGCAGATCCAGCAAAAACGCACGATCCTTGTCAACCAGATAGCGATTGTAGAGGGCATCTGCCGCCCAGGAACTGAAGTTGCCGAATTTTTTCATCGGCTTCCCCTCTTCTCCCCTATACCAGGCATGCACATACTGATCGAGGTATTCCGGGTTATGGAGCCATCTCGACTCGTATATATGATGGCCAAAAGCACAGGCGATCATATTATATTTATCGGCATACGAGCGGTTTACCAGGAACTCGGTCATCACATACCCGATGGGTGTCTCCTTGATATGCTTTCTCAGCGACCACCAACGATAGTAGTACATCTGTTCAAAATTGTGCTGCGGCGTTTCAAACAGCGGGATATTCTTCCTCATCCACTCATTCGATTCGCTGTTCGGAATAGCCTGAGCAATATTCTCATCTTCCATGCGGTTAAAATAGTCCACATGATGGCTGAAATCACCGTAGCTTAGTATCATCCCCTCCCGATGGCCGGAATTGCTAGATGTTTTGAGATCCCTGATATAAAATGCAGCCAATGGATCCTTTGCTCCCGCATCTGGCAGATCTGTAAAATTATCGGCAGGTGTCTCGGGTGTAGGATGCTGACGCAGTTCACCTGTCCTGAAAACAATTCTTTCAATGGAACGGACCGGAGCAAAGAAGCGTCTCACCCCCACTCTCTTTCCATCCACATAAATTGTGATTTCATTATTTGGGGCAGACAGTTCTGCTGTCACCTCATACTCTTTACCAGGCTCATACTGCATCATATTTGAGAAACGTGCGCCCCCCTTGGCACGGAAGGTACCTTCCGGTGTCAACTCCAGTCTGGAGCAGGCTATACCATTTTCATCCAGGAACTCAATCTGCAAAGTCCCATGTGCCGATTGTTCCGCCATCATTTTAAAAGAGACGCTCAGCTCGCGGGTATCGGGGATTTTTCGTTCAATCTTCGCATAATCAAAAGGATCCTGATCTTCCAGTTTCAGCCAGCTGTTTTCGCCTTTTTTTGCTAGCGAGACAGGTGCCCACAGTGGAGAGTATATATTCCATTCGGTCAACTCCGAAAGTTCTTTTCTGCTGTTCAGCCGATCGTTCGCGTGCGCTGTAGCCTGCAGCTTAACTGGTACAGGAATCCTTGCGACCCACATATCCTCCTTGTTCATGCTGTAAGTGACCCACAGATCGCCATCGGGCGGAGTTCCGTTTCCTTCCTGGATTCCACGGACATACTGCGGTCCGTAGGATTTATAATTTCCGCCGTATCTCATGGGAGTGATCTCGCCATGTACCAGGTTCAGCGTGGTATACTCAATGCCATCTTTGCTGGTGGAGATTGCCAGGGGCCATCTGAATTCGGCCGGATTATAGACAGTGGCATAGGTTCCGTCGCTCAGGCGTTGTCCCCATATTTTGGCATTGCTGTTGATGAATCCTTTGGCTCTTTCAACCGGTTCAAGCCATGTTCTGCCGCCATCGTTGCTGACAGATGTCAGTGCGTGTTTCCACAACCCCACTACACTGCTGTCGGGGAGATGGTAGTAAGAAAAAGCTTTGTACTGTTTTTTAAGGGGTATAAGTGGATCGTTTCTGTCGGATTCCTCCACCCATTGCATCATATAGAGCGGATTATTCAGAATTTCCCGGCACGCGGCGATAAATCCTTTGTCTTTGCTTTTTTCAAAAAAGGGAAAATCGGTGTTCTTCTCACTAAAGTTGTGGTTATACCGGATAAAATAAACAGGACCGAATGATCCGTCCTTGTATATCTCTCTAACTACTCTGCCTACGCCGTTTCCATCGTTTGGGTCATCTTTCTCGTCCAATGCAATTCCATAATATCCCATCGCTATCAGACGGTTCGATTTAGAGACATAAAAACCGACTCGTTGATGCATGATGGCGTCGAGATCTTTTGCCACATTCTGATTCCCCTCTTTCCGGAACCCGTCGGGCACCCTGTAGGGCGGAAACAACACCACCGGATCGCTCCATTGATAGCCGTCAACGGAGGTCATCAACAGCGTTTGTGAGGGGGGTATATGCTCACCCACCTCGTCGGAAAGATACTCCAGATAAAAGGTACCGTTCCAGTAGGCAAGCATGGGCTGATGGTTGTATGTCCATCCGAAGCCGTTTGCAGCCGTAGGGTCTTCCCTGTTGACACGCATCACCTGGATATTGTGTACCCCCACCAGGGGTGTGAGTTGTCCGTCATGGGAAAAGGGGTTGGATCGCTCCTCCCCACTGTAGAATATTCTCTCCTGAGCCTGAAGTGAGGATGTCGGAGAAGCAAAAATGAGCAGACAAACAAACAACGGTAAATGACTCTTCAATCTGTTATGCATGATGGTATCAGTTGTTGGCGTTCTTTAATTTGTCGATCACAGAGGATGATACTTTTACTATCGTTCCATGCTTGTGACCATTTGGTATGGAGACCTGAGCTGTGACATCCTCAAAATGGATGAAATCGGTTGTTTTCATTGCACCATAAATCCTCTCACGATACATGTCGTAATAGATGAGATAATCATCACCAGCGCGTGTCACGGTAGGACCTTCCGTAAAAGCACCCGTGAACGGAGCGGAGGGCTCGGTAAAAGGACCCGTCGGACTTGAGGCAAAGGCGACACGCAGGTTTCTCTCCGGCCGGGTGTTATCTTTGAGAACCAAAACATAATCGTCTGTTGCTCTCTTGACAATAACGGCATCTATCACACTGAACCCGGGATCGAGGAAGAGCTTTGTTTCCGAAAAAGTCTCAAAATCTCTCGTGGTGAGGTAATACAACCGGTGGTTGTTATCCACATCCTCAATACCCTGATCATATTTTCCCGGCACACAGGATGCCCAGACAACGATGTAACGATCCTCCACATCGTCATAGAAAATCTCAGGTGCCCACACATTGACAGTGGTGCTGTCCTGCATGGCCGGGATCATCTGCTGCTCAGACCAGTGAATCAGATCATCCGAGTCGGCATAACCAAATCCGAGATCTCCCTTCCAGCTGGTTGTCCATACCAGTCGGAATCTGTTGTCGGGACCTTTCACGATGGAGGGATCACGCATCAACAGTTGTTTACCCAGCTCCGGCTTGAGAAAAACTCCCGGGATGGAGTCCCAGTGGTATCCCTCTTCGCTGTATAGAAAACGCAAACCAGTATCAGCCGGTTCATGAAAGGAGGTGAAGAGAAAATATTCCTTTTCATTTTGTGATGCACAAGACAACAAAAAAAACAATACCACCCCTAAGGAGAATAAATAGCTATGCTTCATTACGGTTTGATCAATTTCGAAAGACAATATAGACAAAAGACTGGAAACGGACGCTATTGTACTCAAAAAAACGGGTTCAAAACTTGTGGTTGGATAAATAAAATCCCGGTAACAGGGGTGCCGATCCGTAGGGTTCATCAGCTTTCCAGACATCGATCACCGAACTGAGCCTGTTGATAACTGCCGTCGGAAGAGGGATTTTCCAAAGAGGCAATGTTGAACTGTACCGACCAGAAGATCTCACTGTTCTCTTCGTTGTCGATGCTGAAAGCATCTTCGATGGAGATAGAGGGCAGCTCATGGATTCTATCGTCTCAGACCCTTCGTTTACATATTTTCATATCTTCATCTGTTCACTTGAAAGGTCACATCACACATATATAAAAAACTAGCAGGACAAATTATCCATTTTAAAAAATATGAATGCTGATTTTAATTTTAATGATTACAAAACTCGAGCATCATCGTCATCCATTAAGATATGATAATATAGATTACAAATTATTTGTGACTTACATGGTTTCATTAAATTCATGAAAGGAGAGATTGAGCATATACGGTTTGATATTTATTATTATGATTTTTAAAAGATTGTCATCGTATAAACACCTTTTTAAATATCAAAATTCTACGTAGCTTATATCTAAGGTAGCTTTTAGTGATACACTTTATTAATAGTTTATTTTATTATTTATGAAAAACAAAGATTTACAACGTCATCTGCGACTCAGCTTAATATTTGCTGTGTTCGCTCTAATTCTGACTTCATGTATCGAAGGATACGAGAATGATGAGATTTGGTCTTCCGGAGTTGAAAATGTTGTATTACAGTCTCCTGCACCGGATGATGTAATTATTACACCCAGCGCGGACGGCTCAAAACTGAAAATTGAATGGCCAATTGTGATGGGTGCAGGTGGATATGAATTTTCGCTCTACATTGTGGATGATCCCGACAATCCTATTGTGGTAGGTGAAGAGAAAGAGATCATTGACGGGAACATCGCTGAACGTGAAATGAGAGAAGACACCTATTACAAGATTGAAATCAGAAGCCTGGGCAATCCGAAATACAACAACACCGAAGCAGGAAGCTCAAGTGAAATTAATTACAACAACCTATTGCCAGTGACAGCGATAATCCCTGCGGGGACAAACCTTACTGAATATTTTACCGCAACCCCCATACCTGCCAGTACCATTGAGTTGTGCTACGAGTTGGTTGGCGGTGGTGAATATACCATGAATGGTGATGTTCCCATTGGTATGACATCTGTAACATTCCGTGGAAATAAAGTGAATCATGCCAATATCACGTTGCTAAACGGTTCTTTCCTTAACAGTGGTGCCGGGTTGAAACTGAAATTTATCGACATCGATTGTTCCGCTTTTGAAGGTAGTCTTACAAGCAACGCAATTATTCGCATGGATCCGGTTTTTGATGAAGCCGCTGCAGAAGCAACTTCTACCGGCGGTTATATTGTCATACCAACAACCTCTCCCATAGCTATTCAGTCTTGTGAAATCAAGGGTCTGAGTCATTATCTTTTTCATGATGTAGGCTTGAAATATGCAATAGGCACATTATTAATCAAAGACTGTATCATCGGTCAAAACACCAATTCATTCAATAATGCTACCATACGTTTTCAGCGAGGCATGGTGAAAGATATGACATTTACCAACAGCACCTTTTACAATGAAGTGCCCGCACATGGGAGCAATCGTATTTGTCAGATATCATCCGGCCATGTCGGGAATGTGAAACCAACTTTGGAGGTATGGGCAAATGGAAATATGACAATCACAAATTCAACATTTTATCAGTTTTCCAAGGGTGCCCAGTCCTTTAACTCAAACGGAGCAATGGGTCAGAAAACCGATAAGGTTACTCTCCAGAATTGTATTGTTGTGGATACCAGTGAAGATGGTGGATTTGTGAGACGACTGCGAAGAGGCAACACAAACGCAATCTTCACCAGCGGTAACAACTCCTACTGGTATAACGGAGCCTTCCCCTCAGGCGAGATCAGCAGCAACAGAGATGAGAGTGGCACGCACCTCGAATCTGATCCACAACTGACATACCTGGGTAATGGTCAATTCACATTGAATGGTGCCGAACAGATAGCCAGACGTGTAGGTGATCCCCGTTGGTTGCCGGCCGAATAATAAATATTACTTAAAGCAAAATACAATGAAAAGTTATTTGATACATTCATTATTACTATGCGTTATGTTGGCATTTTCCTTATCGATTCATGCACAACAAATGCAAACCATCAAAGGCAAGGTTGTTGCTGAAACGGGTGAACCAATCATCGGGGCAACAATTACAGTTGATGATCAGGGTATTGGAACAGTTACCGACATCAACGGAGATTTCACAATTCGTGTTCCTGAAAATGGAAAGCTAACCATTTCCTATCTCGGCTATATATCTCAAACAATTACAAATTTAGAAAACACACATATTGTGCTACTGGAAGACCAGATGCAATTGGATGAGGTGGTAGTGGTTGGATATGGTTCACAAAAGAAGGCACACCTTACTGGTTCTATTGCGACTGTTGCTCCCGAGGAAATTACCGATTTATCAGTCACCGGCTTATCATCCGCCCTGAGAGGTATGATCAGTGGTGTGAGTGTGAGTGAGCGGAGCAACCGCCCGGGGGAGAATGCACGAATAGTAATCCGAAACAGTGATTTGGCTGTCAGTGCACCTTCAAGCAGTTCCGGTCTTTTGGTTCCCTTATATGTGATTGATGATTATATTGCCGATGAAGATGCATTCAATAATCTTGATGCGAATATGATTGAGAGCATCTCGGTTCTGAAGGATGCGGCAGCTGCTGTTTATGGTGCTCGTTCGGCACAAGGTGTTGTGCTTGTAAAAACCAAGCGTGGACACATTGGCAAACCGGTTATTTCCTATAGCGGACAGTTTGGTTACACCGATGAGTTTTATCGTTCCAAGATGATGGATTCCTATAATTTTGGAGTGACCTGGAATGCTATTAGGGCAGCTGACCCCACAAGTCCCTATGACAAGAAAAATCATCTGTTCCAGGCTGACGAGCTGGCTGCGATGAGAGGATTGAACTATGATCTGTTGGATAAGTACTGGAGTTCAGCCATCACACAGAAACACAGTGTGAATGTAAGTGGGGGTAGCGAGAATGCCACCTATTTTGGAGGCATCTCATATGTCACACAGGAGGGAAACCTGGGACGTATTGATTATGACCGCTGGAACTACCGGGCAGGGATGGATTTTAAAATTGGCAACTGGATTAAAACATCATTACAGGTATCAGGTGATTATTCAAGCAAAACAAAAGCCTATGCCACTGTGGGGGGGACAAATGATGAGAAAGACTACGTCACACTATTGACCCGTCCGCGTTATATTCCTGAATTTGTCAATGAGATGCCTATTGCAGCATATGGAATCACCAATGGTCAGATTGAACAATCACAGAATTACAATTACATCGTAGTTGAGAATATTGGTAATTTCACCAAGAACATGCCGCAGAATATGACCATCAACTCAGCCTTGGAATATGACTTCGGATGGAGCAATATTTTAAAAGGACTGAAGATGAAAGTAACCTATTCGAAAAGTATCGGCACAACAAAAGACAACCAGTTCGGTTCGGACTATACGCTCTACAAGTTTGCTGATGGCGGCAGAGGAGGTAGCGGAAGTCACTTGTACATTGATACACCTGATTACCCCATGAGTTTTGATAATATGACCACTATTCCGGTCTCCAACGGCAACCGCATTCGCAGAAATATGAGCCGAAGTGATAATTATCAGTTTAACTTTATCACAACCTATTCGAGGTCATTTGGCAAACATGACATCAATGGTCTGTTTACAATTGAAAAAGCGGAGAGTGAAATGGAGAATCTATGGGGTCAGGTAACAGAACCATATTCCTTCACGAACCTCCAGTCGAACGGAGCCAGCGGAGACCAGACAACTGAGTTCAGCCGCTCTGAATCGGGTGTCTTGTCATATGTAGGACGTTTGAATTATGCCAATTCAGACAGATATCTGGCTGAATTCCTTATTCGTTCTGATGCTTCCACAAAATTTGCACCAGAAAACTACTGGGGTGTATTCCCCTCACTTTCACTGGGGTGGATATTATCAGAAGAGGAATGGTTTAAAAACAGCGTCGGTTTTTTCAACTTCCTAAAAATAAGGGGTTCATATGGTATCCTGGGGCGCGACAACATCGCTCCCTGGGCATGGCTTCAATACTATGGATCAGAAGTAGTGAAGGGCCCAATTTTCGGTTCCAATCCTGATCAAAATGCCGGTGCTCACTTCCAGATTCCGAATGCTGTTCCCAATCGCAACTCGCACTGGGATAAGAGTTATAAGAGCAATCTGGGTCTTGATGCCAGTTTCCTGAGAAACCGACTCACGGTCACACTGGATGGGTATTACAACAAAAACAGAGAGGTTTTCATGGCCATTACAAATGCCCCCAATTACCCTACTACCGTGGGTGCTCTGGCTTCGGCATCGAACTATGGCTCAATTGACAATTATGGTGTAGAACTCTCTCTTGGATGGCGCGACAGAGTGGGAAAAGATTTTTCCTACTACATCAAGCTTAATACAGGCTATTCTGACAACAAGATCATAAAAGCACCCTGGAAAGATATTGCAACCAGAGAGCTGGACGATTTGGTGCCAGATGAGCGAGCTGACCGGGGATTGTGGGGATATTCCTATATTGGTATGTTCAAGAGCTATCAGGAAATTGGCGAGTATTTCGCTGCCAACAACCTAGTCACCTATCTGGGGAGGACCCAGGCAGATGTTCATCCCGGCATGCTCATCTACAAGAATGTGAGAGGATCCAGAAAGGAAGATGGTACTTATTACGCACCGGGTGATCCGGGTGATCCTGCTGCTAATGTGATTGATAAAAACGATATGGTGAGAATATCCAAATATAGAAGCAATCCCTATGGCTTTACCGTTAATATGGGTGGTGACTGGAAAGGACTCTCCTTTTCTGCTCAACTTGCAGCCTCGTGGGGCAGTTACACGATCATGCCATCTGAAGCCATTAACAATAAGAGTATTGTATCTACATCTTCGGGATATGATGTGATGCAATATACCAATTTACCCTCATTCTGGTCAGGCAATATGTTTTCATACAAGGATGTCACAGATGATCAGGGCAATGTGGTTGCTCCACAAAACCTGGATGCGAAATACCCAAATCTCCGTTTCGCAGGTGTAAATGGTATCGCATCTACATTTTGGAAAGTGAACAATGCAACGGTACAGTTGCGTAATGTCACACTTGCTTACTCATTACCAAAAGTACTGGTAAGGAAGGTAGGACTTGAAAGCTGTCGTATCAATGTCACGGGACAAAACATGTTGAATTTATACAATCCCTATACTGACAAATTCATGAGTCCCATGTCCTCATATAGCACCTATCCGACCTTAAGGAAAATAACGATGGGAGTAAATGTTTCATTCTAAAAAACAATGATGATGAAAAAAATTAATATATCAGTATCTGGCCTCATTTACTTGCTGAGCTTTTTACTACTCATTGGTTGCAGTGATGAATTTCTCAAAGAGAAAACAAACTACAGCAATCTATCACCTGAAATATACAACGATTACATCGGGGCAAGGCTGAGAGTGGATGACATCTACCTCCGTCTGCTACCCAACTCAAATGATGGTCTCTCCTATCGCAGTCCCAGCTCAGGGAAAAGTGACATACAATCGCAATCAACTGAGGAGTTCAGTGGACTCTCTAACTTTGTTGATCCCGATGTCATCATCACTTCAACAAGTAACCTGAATGACTGGTTTCATGTGAACAAAGCAACCAACGCGGGACCATGGGGTGAGATCCGCAACTGTAACGATGTGATTGAAGGCGTCTCAAACAGTCTTCTCAGTGATGAAGAGAAAGGTGAATTGTTGGGACAGGTTTATTTCTTCCGTGCCTGGCAGTATTTTCTACTGGTGAAGACCTATGGTGGTGTGCCAATTATCAAATCTGTGCAGGTAGCCGATGTGAGTGAAGCAGAGAACCTTGCTGTGCCGCGTTCAACCACTAAGGAATGCATCGACTTCATCTGCGAAGACCTGGAGACAGCTTCATCAATGTTGCCTGAACGTTGGGGAGGTGATGATTTTGGGAGGATAACGAAAGGTGCTGCACTTGCACTGGCAGGACGTGCTCGCTTACTGTATGCCAGCCCCTTGTTCAATCGCGCCGATGATACCGACCGTTGGCAAATGGCATATGAAACCAACAAGGCAGCGATTGACGCACTCAATGCCGGCAATTTCGGACTCGCATATAAAGATTCACCGGGAATCAATGCATCGGGATGGGCAAAAATGCTTTATGAATTTAATAGTGATGAGGCAGTATTTGTGACGCTCTATAACAAGGTTCATGACGACAATGCAGCTCATGAGATCTACCGTAACAACCGCCGGGAGCAGAGTCTCCGCCCCGTGAATGCAAATGGAGGAGGTGGTATGACTCCAACAGCGATGATGATTGACCTGTTTCCAATGGCAGACGGGAAAAAACCGGGAGAGTCTGAACTCTATGCATATGACAACCTGAAATTCTTCATGAACAGAGATCCCCGTTTCTACCGCACCTTTGCCTTTCCCGGTGTCTACTGGCGATTTGAAGGTGATCCCACATCATTGGGGACAGCATATCCTTATAATGGAAATGAATATCGCCTATGGAACTATTCATGGTATGCACAGGATGAAAAGAAAGATGATGTTACTCAGAGCGGTTACGGTGCCGACGGGCTGGGGCTGGGTTACAAAGGAATGTACATTCGCAAAAGAAGCAACGATTTCGACATGAACACCCCTGAACCTGTTACACTCTACAGATGGAGTCTGGAGGGAAACAGACAAGGATCCTTTGGTGAGGGCGCCATGCCATACATGGAAATAAGGTATGCCGAGGTGATGCTTAATCTGGCTGAAGCTGCTTGTGGCATCGGTCAGGGGCAAGAAGCACTCGAAATACTCAGGGAGATCCGCAGACGTGTCGGCTATACAGGAGACTGTGGACTGGACGGATCATTGGCTGGTGACAGAGGCAGGCTTTTCGGTGCCATTCTGTATGAACGTCAGATTGAACTCGCCTATGAGGGCAAACGCTTTGATGACATGCGCCGATGGTTGCTCTGGGATGGAGGCATCCACATGAGTCAAATCAACGGAGCTCCCTCCACATGGGCCCTTTCTGGTTTCGGAGGCAACACTTGTACCTATCTGGGAGTTCAACCTTTTAACGGCAAAAGGCGTGATAACTTAGAAATCACATCTAAAATAAATGCCAATGAAACGCAAGGACAGGATCCGTTACAGAGTGTAAGGCCTTCAGCCATTGACTTAACAAAAGACATAACAACCCAGATGGATGATTTGGCAGCGTTTTATGACACCAACCTTTCCCGCAAGGTGCGGCAAGGAGATCAAGCCGGTAAACATGTAGCATTTAAACCGGAATATTACCTGATTGGTCTCACAGAGGGAGCACAAATAGCCAATGTAACGCTTCCGCAAACCATTGGATGGAGCGATGTAAGAAGTGGAAATGCCAACGGCACCTTCGACCCTCTGATGGAATAATACCATAGCAGACATAGAGAACTAATTTAATTACAAAGTGCTCTACACACAATTTCGGGCTGTCATCTTTTTCTGATGACAGCCCGATTGCATCTTATCTCATCTGAAACGATTACAAAAGCCGATAAAAAACGTCCTATCTTTGCAGGGATATGCACGAATCCTTCATATTGTGGCTGCCTTAATTGTAACTACGTTGTAGGCAACGAAGTGAAACCCCCATTAAATCAATAACAACAGCGAAAAAGTATCAAGTGATGAAAAGCAAAAGAATCGGAATCATTATCATTATCTTCATGTTCACAGTGTTGGGCACTGGTATTGCAACAGCACAATACCCCAAAATACCCAAAGAGGTACGTGACAAGTCAGCCCAATTGATGGAAGAGAGCCGACGGCAGTCAGACCTGGCATGGCAGAAAGCCCTGCCCATCGTCGAGGCAGAAGCCAGAGCCGGACGGCCCTACATCCCCTGGGCGGCACGACCCTCCGATCTGTCGCAGGCAACCATCCCCGCTTTCCCGGGAGCAGAGGGCGGTGGAGCTTACAGCTTCGGTGGCAGAGGTGGTAAGGTGATCACCGTGACCAATCTTAACGACAGCGGTCCCGGATCTCTCAGGGAAGCTTGTGAACAGGGAGGAGCCCGGACCGTGGTCTTCAATGTGGCCGGCATCATCCGCTTGAAAACACCTCTTATTGTTCGGGCACCCTATATCACCATTGCGGGACAGACAGCTCCCGGTAATGGTGTCTGCCTGGCAGGTGAATCGTTCTGGATCAACACGCACGACGTAGTGATCCGGCACATGCGGTTCCGCAGAGGTGAGACATGGGTGGGCCGACGCGATGATGCGATCGGCGGCAACGCGGTAGGCAACATCATGCTCGATCATATCTCAGCCAGCTGGGGCCTCGATGAGAACATGTCGATCTACCGCCACATGTGGAACGACAGCACCGGGAAAAGTGATTTGAAGCTGGGAACGGTCAACATTACCATTCAGAACTCCATCTTCTCCGAAGCACTCGACACCTGGAATCACTCCTTCGGCTCCACCCTGGGAGGTGAGAATGCCTCGTTCATGCGTAACCTATGGGCAAACAACACGGGACGCAACCCCTCCATCGGCTGGAACGGGGTGTTCAATTTTGTCAACAACGTGGTGTTCAACTGGATGCATCGCTCCGTTGATGGAGGTGACTACACAGCCAAATACAACATCATCAACAACTATTACAAACCGGGCCCTGTAACACCCAACGACTCACCAGTAGGCCACCGCATCCTGAAACCGGAATCGGGACGCAGCAATCTCACAAAGAAGGTATACGGAATGGCATATGTAGATGGTAACGTGGTTGAGGGTAATACACGGGTGACAAACGACAACTGGGACGGAGGTGTACAGGTTGAGAGTCTGCCCAATGCTGGTGAATATACCGACGAGATCAGGTCGAAGAGTCCGTTTGCCATGCCATCGATGAGCATCATGGATGCCCGCGAAGCATTCGACCATGTACTCAGCAATGCAGGAGCCACACTGCCTGCTCGCGATGCAGTAGATGAACGGATTGTCAGGGTGGTTCGTACAGGCAATATTGAGTATGCCGATGAGATCAACCTTGACACCATCCCCAAGTTTGAACATCGCCGTTTGCCGGACGATTCCTACAAGCTGGGCATCATCACTGATATCAGCCAGGTGGGCGGTTACCCCGAATACAACGGAACGCCCTACCTGGATAGCGATGGTGACGGCATGCCTGACTGGTGGGAGATAAAATATGGGCTGAACCCCGATGATTCCTCAGATGCCAACGGAGACATCAACGGTGATGGTTATACCAATATAGAGAAATTCATCAATGGCATCAACCCCAACACCAAAATCGACTGGAGCAACCCCAAATACCATTTTGACACCCTTAGTGCCAAAGGAAACATTCATCTTCAATAACAAATTATATGCAACGAAAATTATATCTCTCCCTACTGCTTTCAACAATGTTATCTCTGCCGGCAGCTCTGGTGGCACAATACCCTGTGATTCCTGAAGAGGTGCAGCAAAAGGGTGATGCTTTTATGCAAGAGGTGGCACAACAGAAAAAAGAGGCTTGGGCCAATGCGCTACCGAAGGTCCAGGAGGAGGCTGAGAAGGGACGTCCCTACATCCCATGGGCAGGGACCCCAAAGGCTTTAAACCAGGCTGCGATTCCCGCCTTCCCAGGTGCTGAGGGCGGGGGCATGTTCACCCCCGGTGGACGTGATGGGAAGGTATACATTGTCACCAGCCTTGCAGACAGTGGCCCCGGCACCTTTCGTGAAGCCTGTGAAGCGGGCGGTGCCAGGATAGTGGTCTTCAATGTTTCAGGTATCATCCGCCTGAAAACACCCATCTTCATCCAGGCACCCTACATCACCATTGCAGGTCAGACAGCTCCCGGCGACGGCGTAGTGATTGCCGGCGAGTCGGTAGATATCGACACGCACGATGTGATCATCCGTCATATGCGGTTCAGACGTGGAGAGGTGAATGTGTTGCGACGTGACGATGCAATCAGCGGTGATGCCGTGGGCAACATCATCATCGACCACACCTCTGCCAGCTGGGGACTCGATGAGTCCCTCTCCCTCTACCGGAACATGTGGAGTGCTGAGCCGGAGAGACACCCCGACAGGAGTCCTGAGAAGCTGCCCACGGTCAACATCACCGTGCAGAACAGCATCATCGCCGAGACACTCGATACTTACAACCACGCTTTTGGCAGCACGTTCGGTGGACTGAACAGCACCATGACACGCAACCTCTTCGCCAACAATGTGGCACGCAACCCCTCCGTGGGGATGTGGGGCGATTTCACCTTTGTGAACAATGTGCTCTTCAACTGGTGGAACAGAACGCTTGATGGGGGTGATTACCGGTCGATGTGGAACATCATCAACAACTACTACAAACCGGGTCCCATCACACCGGTGGATAGTCCGGTGAGGTACCGCATTGCGAAACCGGAAAAGGGTAGCAACGATGCCGGTATCTATGGCAGGATTTATGCCCATGGCAACTTCATCGACGACAATCCGGAGGTATCGGAAGATAACTGGGCCGGTGGCATCCAGCTGGGTCTGTCACAAGAAGAAGAACAAAAGCATTTTCGTTTTATCCGCACCATGACACCCTTTCCGATGGCTCATCTGCGCATCCTTCCAGCCCGGGAAGCATTTGACTGGGTACTGGCCAACGCAGGTGCCACCATCCCTCGCAGGGATGCGGTGGATCAGCGCATCGTGAAACAGGTGGAGACCGGTGTCATCGATTACGAAGAGGGGCTGGAAGCGGGAGCCAGTGCCTACACCAAACGACGGTTGCCTGCCGACTCCTACAAGAAAGGGATCATCACCGACATCCGGCAGGTGGGTGGATACCCCGAATACAACGGAACCCCCTATTCAGACAGTGATGGTGACGGCATGCCCGACTGGTGGGAGACCAAATATGGGCTAAATCCGGAAGATCCGACTGATGCCAACAGCGATCTGAATGGTGATGGTTACAACAACATCGAGAAGTTCATCAACGGCATCGATCCGGAAACGAAAATCGACTGGAGCAACCTGCAGTTCAACTACGACACATTACAGGGTAAAGGCTCTTTGCATAAACAATAAAGCGAAACATATGAAGAAATTGACCATAATTGCCGGATGGCTGGTACTGGGATTCCTTACGCTCACTGCGCAAGTGGCGACCACAGAGCAGGAGCAGGCATACCTTGAGGTTTTAAAAAACCGTTCAGAGAAGATACTGGATGATTATGTGCAGCTACCCCATGGTGCGGCACGTGAAAAGGTACGATCACTGCTGGTGAAACAGTACTGGGAACTCAACAAGGTACACGATGACACTGATGCAAGAGTGAAGGAGCTGAAGCAGAGAGAGCTGACTGAGAAAAAGGCAACAAAAAAAATTGAAAGAGAAAAGAGGAAAGCAACCCGCAAGCTAAAGAAGCTGCAGAAGAAGTTCCTTGCAAACTTATCGAAAGAGCTGAACAGCATTCAGATTGACGGCATCAAAGATGGCATGACCCTGGGGGCGCTGAACCACAACTACCGGGGGTTCACCGAGATGATACCCTCACTCAGCGATGAGGAGAAGGCACATATCTGCAACGAGCTGCTCAAAGCCCGCGATGAAGCCATGAACATGGGGTCATCGGAAGATAAGCTGAGCATATTCAGAAAATACAAAGGAAGGATCAACAACTGGCTCTCCGGTGAAAGAGGCTATGACCTGAAAAAAGAGGGTGATGCCTGGCGTGAGAGGATCAAATTATCAGGTGATTGAATCCGGTAACCTCAAACAACGGGTTATCTGTTGAAGCGGGTACAACTGATTGAGGTTGTACCCGCTTTTTCAATTAATTCAGTTATATTTGCATTTGCGTATATCAATTCTATGATCAATGAAGAAAGTTATTTTCCTGTTGATGATGTTGCTCTCATTCACCACCTTGCTGCTGGGTGAAGAGCAAGGACGAAAGAAGGTGGCGGTGGTGTTGAGCGGCGGATCGGCCAAAGGGTTCGCACACGTGGGGGTGCTCAAGGTGTTGGAGCGTGCAGGTATCCCCATCGACTTCATTACTGGTACCAGCATGGGTGCCGTCGTGGGTGGACTCTATGCTGTGGGATATGACGCAGAAGCCATTGACTCGCTTATTCAACAACAGGACTGGAGCTACCTGATGAGCGACAATGTTTACCGCGAGAACCTGCCGGCATCACAACGTGACAGACGGAATGAGTTCATCGTCTCACTCCCTTACCAATTAAGCCTAAAGGAAAGAAGCGGAAAGGTGAGCCTGCCAGGCGGTGTCTTCACCGGCCAGAACCTCTACAGCTTGTTTCTGAATCTGACCATCGGGTTTCAACACGAGATGGATTTCGACTACCTCCCCATTCCCTTCGGATGTGTGGCGGCTGATGTGCGTACCGGCCAGGAGGTGATCTTCCGTGAGGGGATCCTTCCGCAAGCTATAAGGGCCAGCATGGCCATACCGTGGGTCTTCACCCCAGTGGAGAAGGACAGCATGCTGCTCATCGACGGAGGACTGATCAACAACTACCCTGTGGATGTGGCCCGAAGCATGGGTGCCGACATTGTGATCGGGGTGATTATCCCACCCGATGAGAAAGCGATAAAGCAAAACCGTGGCAACATCACTGAGATTGCCGAGCAGCTGATGAATTTCGTTGGAAAGGAGAAGAGAGAGCAGAACATTGAAAATACCGACCTGTTGATCACACCCAGGATTCACCCCTACGGTTCAATGGATTTCCAGAAGCCGGCAATCGACTCCCTGATATGTCGCGGCGAACAGGCGGCAATGCAACAATGGGAGACCTTTATGACACTGAAAGCATCACTGGGTATGGCCGGTAGTGATCCACCTGTGAGAGAGCGCCAGAACCCCTATCTTCATCTCGACACACTGCTTATTGATCATGTCAGCGTGGAAGGGGTGTCGCCCCGTGATGTGAAGTGGATGCTGCGTATGATTCCTGAAAAGATTGAAAAGGTCACCCGCAACGATCTGGATGCCATCACTGCCCGTTTGTATGGTGCCGATCTCTTCTCACGCGTCACCTATCGCCTCGATGGTGATCAACCCTTCGACCTGGTCTTCCTGGTGGAGCCGAAAACGTACAACACCCTCAACCTGGGTATCCATTTCGATACCCGTGATATGGCAGCTATCCTTGCCAACACCACTGTCAGACTGGGAGAATCATATAACTCAATGATCGACATCACCACGCGACTCAGTCGCGACCCTTACCTGCAGGTGGACTATTCCATCAACCATGGCCTCTTTTACAAGGGAAGGGTGAGTTACCGTATCAGCAACAACGACCTGAGCATCTACAACAGGGGCCGCCTCTCCTATCACCTGGGTGTGATGCGCAATGCGCTGAACCTGAGTTTCTCCGAGTTCTATTTCGGAAACGTGCAGCTGAATCTGGGTGCCGGTTTCGAATATTTTGATTTCTTCAACCTGCTGGGACGATCCACCAATCCCGCTCTGAGAGGAATAGAAGATCAGCTTTATATCAACTATCTGATCAACGGAGTGTACGACAACCTGAATAACACCTACTTCCCTTCATCAGGACAATACTTCTCATTTCGATATACCCTTCATACCGACAACTTCCTGCAGCTTGAAGATGAGCTGCCGCTCAGCGTGTTGAAGATGAACTTCTTCAAGCCACTGCAACTGGGTCACCAGACATACCTCACGCCACGCATTACCGCCCGTTACGTGATGAATGACAGCGTACCCCATATCTACCGCAACTTCGTGGGCGGTAGAAGCGACGGTCACTACATCTCACAGCAAATCGCACTGCAGGGCTCCGCCGGTATGGAGGTGCTGGACAATATGGTCGCCTCTGTCGACGCCATGCTGCATCATAAGATCAGCCCCAACAACTACCTTTACTTTCATCTCAATTACACCCTGCATCACGACCATCTCTACAACCTGTTCCAGGGTGATGCCTACTGGGGCGGCAACCTGGGCTACTCGTTCCTCTCCATTGCCGGACCGTTGCGGGTGGAGCTGGGCTACTCCGGTCTCTCACGCAAGTTTTATCCCTATGTCTGTTTCGGTTACTACTTTTAAGACCCCCTACCCTACACCAGCAACGGGTTTTATAATTAATATCTATGGATGATAATGCCTTTCTTATTTTGAACCTATGTAAATAATCATTATATTTGTAGTAGAAATAAATCGAGAAAAGTAACATTAAAAAGAAGAAAATTATGAAGACATTGGATTATTTAGGTTTAGACCCCAAGGGTGTTAAGAAGACAGTTGACAGACTGCAGGAGCTGTTGGCCAGCTACCAGCTTTACTACACCAACCTGCGCGGATTCCACTGGAACGTGCAAGGTATGATGTTCTTTGGCGCACATGCCCGTTTTGAGGAATACTATGATGACGCGGCAGAGAAGGTTGATGAAGTAGCTGAACGGATCCTGATGCTCGGTGGTGTCCCCGCCCATAACTTCAGCGACTACCTGAAAGCATCGGCCATCAAGGAAACGAAAGTGGTGCACGATCATGTCGAGATACTGAAACTGATCCTCGACAACCTGAAGGTGCTGATCGACCTGGAGCGCAAGGTGCTTGAGACTGCCTCCGAAGGGGACGATGAAGGTACCGTAGCCCTGATGAGTGATTTCATCTCTGCTCAGGAGAAGACCGTTTGGATGTTGACTGCCACTCTTTCATAAAAAAGAGTAGCTGCTAAACATATTGAAAGCCGTTCCGCCATTGTGGCAGGAACGGCTTTCTCGTTATAAGGACACGCCTGGAATATCTTTTACTACCGCTCAGCTATTCATCTCACCGGTTTCCGATGATTTTCTGAAACTGCCGGCGATAGGTCTCACCTATTGGAATCTGTTTTTTAGCAATGATGATCCGGTTCTTGTTGATGCTGCTGATCTTGTTCTGTTGGATGATATAGG
>CAZBFS010000003.1:26686-27045 GCA_964491215.1 uncultured Proteiniphilum sp. | reverse complement strand
AACAACTCACCCTGGGCAATGTGATTGTCTGCGTGGAGAGGGAGGTGGACTGGGAAGCCAATCCACGCCGCGTCACCCTGGTGTATGCCGGCACGGAGAAAAATCTGAATGCTACCTACTGGGGTAAAAGAACAAAATAAAAGGCCCATCCTCGCTGCTCAATTATCTGCCATTATTTCAGATAAATGTGTTATTTTTGTGCATATGACAACAACGAAACCAATGAAAAGAATTGTACTGATTCTCCTGCTTCTCTCTTTGCTGTTGCCTGCCACTGCAGGGAATAGGGAAAACAGGGAAATCAGCAGCCCCGACAGCTTATTGCTGGTAAGCATAACATTAAACAACGGAACGCCATC
>CAZBFS010000003.1:0-26676 GCA_964491215.1 uncultured Proteiniphilum sp. | reverse complement strand
TCCTGGAAGAGTCACCCCTGGGCCTGATCACAAACATCAGCGATTTCAGCCGTGAGCTGACGCTGGTTGAGACCTATGAGAAAACCATTCAAAAGACCTATCACGAACCAAAAATCAAGAAAAGTCGTATGGACTATCTGGCCAACGAAGTGACCTACTCCTTTGAGACCGTTCAAAAGGAGGGCTTCAGCATCATCTTCAGGGTGAGTAACAACAACGTCGCTTTCCGTTACATACTGGCACAAAACGGAGAAACAGCACGCTCTATTGTGGAAAAAGAACTATCCGGTTTCAACTTCCCATCCTTTACCACCACCTTTCTGACACCCCAGGCACACCCCATGACCGGATGGATGAAAACGAAACCAAGCTATGAAGAGGAGTATGTGCCGGATGAACCGGTCGGGACTCCCTCAAAATACGGAATCGGCTACACTTTCCCGGGATTGTTCCATGTAGGTGATAACGGCTGGGTATTGCTTTCAGAGACGGGTGTCGACAGCCATTATTGTGGAGCAAAGCTGAGCGAGGGAACAGCTGATGGGCTCTACACCATTGCCTACCCGGAAGAGGGTGAAAACAACGGTATCGGCAGCGCCAATCCCGCCATCCCTCTACCTGGCATGACTCCCTGGCGTACCATCACCGTGGGCGATAACCTGAAACCGATCGTCGAAACAACAATTGCTACAGACTTGGTAGAGCCACTCTATGAGCCCTCAAAGGAGTACAACTTCGGCCGATCAACCTGGAGCTGGCTCCTCTGGCAGGATGGAAGCATCAATTATGATGATCAGCAGAGATTCATCGATCTATCCGCCGAGATGGGCTACGAACTGGTACTGATCGACAACTGGTGGGACAGCCGCATTGGACGTGACAAGATTGAAGAGCTGGTACGTTATGCCGCCTCGAAAGATGTGGGCATCAGCCTCTGGTACAACTCCAACGGCTACTGGAGTGATGCCCCGCAAGGACCAAAAAACCGGATGAACAGCTCCATAGCCCGTAAAAAGGAGATGGCCTGGATGCAAAGCACAGGGGTGAAAGGAATCAAGGTCGACTTCTTTGGAGGTGACAAGCAGGAGACAATGAAGCTTTATGAAGAGATCCTTTCCGACGCCAATGATTTCGGCCTGACGGTCATCTTTCACGGCTGCACGCTACCTCGCGGATGGGAACGGATGTACCCCAACTTTGCCGGTAGTGAAGCGGTACTCGCATCAGAGAATCTGATCTTCACCCAGCATGCCAACGACCACGAAGCCTACAACGCCACTCTCCACCCCTTTATCCGGAACAGTGTGGCATCGATGGACTTCGGACCGGTACTCCTCAACAAAAGACACAACAGGAACAATGATGGCGGATCGATCCGACGCACTACCGAAATCTTCCAGCTGGCCACCGCCATTCTGTTCCAGTCGCCCGTCCAGAACTTCGGCATCACCCCCAATAACCTCACCGATCAACCCTCATTCGTGATCGACTTCATGAGACAGATCCCTACCCTCTGGGATGAGACTGTTTTTATAGATGGTTATCCTGGAAAATATGTGGCACTGGCAAGGCGTCACGGTGATAAGTGGTACCTGGCAGCAATTAACGCCCAAAAAGAAGAAATTGAGATTACCCTCAGACTGCCGATGTTGGCAGGAAAAGACATATCTCTCTATTCTGACAAGAGAGACCGAAAACCGCAACTCCATCAGCAGAACGTGTCAAAAAATGGAGAACTGGTGGTGACTATTCAGCCTGATGGAGGTCTCATCGCAACTAATAATCACCACTAAACAAATAATCAGAACTATAGGAAGATAGAAAAATAAGTATTAACTTTACACTCATTATTTACCTCTTGCGCAGAAATGCTCATCTGACCTCTGACAGGCTTACTGAATGCAACATACCAAATGAACATTCAACATTTATAATAAACGGAGACCCATGAAACTGAAAAGAACATTCCAGATTTTCGCACTGCTGCTGATCGGCAGCACTGCCCTTAATGCACAAAACAGACTGGTCATTGAAGCTGACCGCGAAGGGAACACCATTAACCGCCACATCTATGGACATTTCTCCGAACATCTCGGACGATGCATCTATGGCGGATATTGGGTAGGAGAAGACTCCTCCACACCTAACACGCGTGGTATACGCAACGATGTGGTGGAAGCACTGAAAGAGATCAGCATCCCCAACCTGCGATGGCCCGGAGGTTGCTTTGCCGACGAGTACCACTGGATGGACGGCATCGGACCGCGCGACCAGAGACCCAAGATGGTCAACACCCACTGGGGTGGCGTAACAGAAGATAACAGCTTCGGGACACATGAGTTCCTCGACTTGTGTGAACAGCTGGGCACCGAACCCTACATCAGCGCCAACGTTGGTAGCGGCACGGTGGAAGAGATGTCGAAGTGGGTAGAATATGTCACCTTCGACGGGGAGAGCCCGATGGCCAACCTGCGCCGCCAGAATGGACGTGAAGAACCCTGGAAGGTGAAGTTCTGGGGAATTGGTAACGAGAGCTGGGGCTGTGGTGGCAACATGGAACCCGATTACTACGCCAACCTCTACCGTCACTATGCCACCTTCGCCAGAAACTATGGTGACAACCGGGTATACAAAATTGCCTGCGGTGCCAACGGAGGCGATTATAACTGGACCGAAACAGTGATGAAAAATGCAGGACGACACATGCAGGGACTGTCGCTCCATTACTACACCGTTCCGAGAGACTGGAGAGACAAGGGATCAGCTCTTCAGTTCGATGAAGCGGAATATTTCACCACCATTGAAAAAACCCTCTTCATGGATGAGCTGATCACCAAGCATGGTGCCATCATGGATCGCTACGACCCGCAAAAGAGAGTGGGCATGATCATCGACGAATGGGGTACCTGGTACAATGTAGAACCCGGCACCAACCCCGGTTTCCTCTACCAGCAGAACACCCTGCGCGATGCCATCGTGGCAGGTATCAACCTCAACATCTTCAACGCACACAGCGACCGCGTACAGATGGCCAACCTGGCGCAGACAGTGAACGTGCTGCAGGCTGTGATATTGACCGATGAGGATAAGATGTTGCGCACACCCACCTACTGGGTATTCTACCTCTACAAGGAGCACCAGAATGCAACCCTTCTACCCATTTCCTTTACCAGCAATAAGTACCGCCAGGGTGAGAGGGAGATAGATGCAGTGAGCGTCTCCGCATCGAAAGATGCAAACGGCAAGATCCACATCACGCTGGTGAATGCTGATCCCAACAACGAACAACAGATCAGTACCCAGCTGATAGGGGCATCGGTTAAAAATGTGAGCGGAGAGATCCTCACCTCCCCAAAAATCGATGACCATAACTCATTCGACCAACCGGACAAGGTAAGCGTGACTGCTTTCAAGGGTGCATCTCTGAAGAATGGCAACCTCTCAGTGCTGTTACCCTCAAAATCGGTGGTGAAGCTTGAACTGCAATAATAAAAAAATGAGCATAGAAGAACTGAAACAACAGGTGTTCCGCGCCAACCTGGATCTGGTGGAACATGGACTGGTCATCTTCACCTGGGGCAACGTGAGTGGTATCGACCGGGAACGAGGAGTGGTAGTGATAAAGCCGTCAGGCGTCTCCTACGAAGGGATGAAGGCTGACGATATGGTGGTGGTCGACATGGAGGGAAACAGGGTAGAGGGTGCATACAAGCCATCATCCGACACTGCCACCCACCTGGAGCTCTACAAGGCATTTCCCGAAACGGGAGGCGTGGTACACACCCACTCCACCTATGCCACCGCCTGGGCACAGGCCGGCTGCGACATCCCCAATATTGGCACCACGCACGCGGACTACTTCAGTGATGACATCCCCTGTACCCGCGACATGACGGAGGCTGAGATCATGGGTGACTACGAGAAAGATACCGGCAGCGTGATCATTGAGCGTTTCAAAGGGCTGAACCCTACGCATATCCCGGGTGTATTGGTGAAAAACCATGGTCCCTTTGCTTGGGGAAAAGATCCGCATGATGCGGTTCACAACGCAGTAGTGATGGAGCAGGTGGCCAAAATGGCATACATCTCCCACCAGGTCAACCCGCAGCTCACCATGAACCGGTGGCTCATCGAGAAGCATTTCTCACGCAAGCATGGCCCCAACGCCTACTACGGACAGAAATAAAAATAATTAATATCAACAATAAAAAAAACAATATGGAATTCTTCAACAACCAGGAAGTATGGTTTGTCACCGGAGCACAACTCCTCTACGGAGGTGATGCGGTAATCACCGTGAATGCACACTCGGAAGAGATCGTAAAGCAACTTAACGAGGCGGGGACACTCCCGGTGAAAGTGGTCTACAAAGGAACTGCCAACTCATCACCAGAGGTGGAGAAAGTGTTTAAAGAGGCCAACAGTGACCCCCACTGCATCGGCATCATCACCTGGATGCACACCTTCTCACCGGCAAAGATGTGGATCAAGGGACTGCAAAATTACCACAAGCCGCTGCTCCACCTGCACACGCAGTTCAACAAGGAGATACCCTGGAGTGAGATCGACATGGACTTCATGAACCTGAACCAGTCGGCACACGGCGACCGCGAGTTTGGCCACATGGTCACCCGCATGCGTAAGAACCGGAAAGTGGTGGTAGGACACTGGTCAGAACAAAACGTGCAGGAAAAGATCGCTGTCTGGATGCGCGTGGCAGCGGCATGGGCCGATGCACAGGATATGGTGATCGTCCGTTTCGGAGACACCATGAACAACGTGGCGGTTACCGACGGCGATCGCCTGGAAGCTGAACTGCGACTGGGATATCATGTGGACTACTACTCCATTGGCGATCTGGTGGCATACCAGGATAAGGTCACGGAGCAAGAGGTGGATCAACTGGTTGCCGAATTTGAACAACTCTACACCTTTGCCGACAACTGCAGGAAAGGAGCAAAGGATCACGGACAGGTGCGCGAGGCAGCACGCATTGAGATTGCACTGCGTCGTTTCCTGAAGGATAAGAACGCGAAAGCCTTCACCACCAACTTCGATGCCCTGCACGGACTGAACCAGCTGCCGGGACTGGCCAGCCAGCGCCTGATGGCTGAGGGCTACGGTTTCGGTGCGGAAGGCGACTGGAAGACAGCCGCCCTGCTGCGCACCATCTGGGCGATGTCGAGGGGATTGAAGGGAGGATGCTCCTTCCTGGAAGATTACACCTACCACTTCAAGGGTGAGCAGAGTGCCATCCTCCAGTCACACATGCTGGAGGTATCACCCGATATCACCTCACAGAAACCACGCCTGGAGGTACACCCCCTCGGAATCGGAGGCAAAGCCGACCCGGCACGACTGGTCTTCACCGCCGACCCCGGCACCGGTATCGCTTCCACCATCATCGACATGGGCAACCGCTTCCGCATGGTGGTCAACAACGTGGATGTGAAGGAACCGGAGGCTGCATTGCCAAAACTGCCGGTAGCCAGCTCCCTCTGGATTCCGCAGCCCAACCTGGAGATTGGAGCTGCAGCCTGGATCTATGCGGGCGGCACACACCACTCCGCATTCAGCTATGCCCTCACCAACGAGTATTTTGAAGATTATGCAGATATCGCCGGTATCGAGCTGGTAACGATAGACAAGGATACAACCATCAAAAACTTCAAGTTTGAACTCCGGGTCAACGAGGTCTATTATCTGCTGAACAAATCACTTCAGTAAGCAATAACCGATAACAGGACCAATGAAACGGAATGCATTGTTTGTCTCAACCCTGTTGTTCTTCCTCCTGATACTGCCGACAACCGCTGTCGGTCAACAGGAAGGAAGAATCGGGGTACATGATCCTGTAATGATCCGGCAAGACAGCACCTACTACCTCTTCCACACCGGATGGGGTATAGGTGTATGGTCTTCATCTGACATGAAGAGCTGGAAAAGAGAGAAACCGGTGTTTACAGAAGCACCACAATGGGCTGTTGACGATGTGCCCACCTTCAGGGGACATATATGGGCTCCCGACATCAGCTACCACAATGGACAGTATTACCTTTACTACTCCGTTTCAGCGTTCGGGAAAAACAGCTCCTGCATCGGCCTGGTGACAAACAAGACTCTTCATCCGGAGGATCCGGCATATGAATGGGTAGATCATGGCGCGGTGATCTGTTCCACACCGGGCAAAGACAACTGGAACGCGATCGACCCCAACCTGATCTTCGATGAGGAGGGACAACCCTTTCTTTTCTACGGTTCTTTCTGGGATGGCTTGCAGATGGTACACCTGAGCGATGACCTCACCACCCCCTACCCCGGTGAGCAACCGCTGACCATTGCGTCACGCAAGCTGACCCGTTCACCGGATAATCCTCCCGCCATCGACAACAACCCGGTGGATGCCGGCGGAAACGCCATTGAGGCTCCCTTTGTGGTGAGAAGAGGTGATTACTACTACCTCTTCGCATCCATTGACTACTGTTGTAAAGGGGTGGAAAGCAGCTATAAAATGATCTATGGTCGCTCCGACAAGATTGAAGGTCCCTATTACGACAAAGAGGGAAAAGAACTTCTTTTTGGTGGTGGCACCATCCTGATGCAGGGCGACGAACGGTGGCACGGCGTGGGTCACAATGCCGTTGTTAACTCCTGCGGAAACGATTACCTGCTGTTTCATGGCTACGATGCCCGGGATGAGGGGCGTTCCAAACTACGCATCATGCGTCTTTCCTGGACTGAGGAGCAATGGCCCCGGTTGATGGAAGAGGTCTATTGAGAGATGATATCTCTCTGATATTTCTTACGTCAGACAATATAAAACTGTCAAACCGCAAAACAACTGAAAACAAATAACGAAATAAAAGAGTATGAGTAAATATGTAATTGGACTGGATTACGGCTCTGATTCCTGCCGTGCCATCATCGCCGATGTCACCAACGGCAACGAAATTGCTTCCTCGGTGAAATATTATCCCCGCTGGATGAAAGGAAGCTATTGCGATCCGCGCAGCAACCGTTACCGACAGCACCCGCTCGATTATATCGAAGTGCTGGAGGAGTGTATCCGTGAGGCACTCTCAAAATCACCGAAAGGTACCGCTGAAAAGGTGGTAGGAATGGGATTCGACACCACAGGATCTACCCCCGTGTTAACCGATCGGCAGGGTACCCCGCTGGCCCTCCTGCCGGAATTTTACGAAAACCCCAACGCCATGTTCGTACTCTGGAAAGACCATACCGCTGTAAAGGAGTCCGATGAGATCAACAAGCTGGCAAAGGAGTGGGAGATCGATTATACCGCCTATGAAGGAGGCATCTACTCCTCCGAATGGGTATGGGCCAAGATGCTGCACATCCTGCGCGAAGATGTAGCGGTACGCAATGCCGCCTACTCATGGGTAGAACATTGCGATTGGCTTCCGGGACTGATCACCGGCAACACCAAACCGGAGAGCATGCCTAGAAGCCGCTGTGCGGCAGGACACAAGGCAATGTGGCACGAAAGCTGGGAGGGATTGCCCTCAGAGGAGTTCCTTACAACACTCGACCCGCTGCTGGCCGGCTATCGCTCCCGTCTCTACCGTGATACCTACCCGAGCAACAAGAAGGTGGGTAACCTGACTGAGGAGTGGGCAAGTAGACTGGGGCTGACCACCAACGTGGCAGTGGCAGTGGGTGCCTTCGATTGTCACATGGGTGCCGTGGGGGTTGAGATCAAACCGGGTGATTTTGTCCGTGTGATCGGCACCTCCACCTGCGACATCATGGCCGTCCCCTACGAAGAGATGGGAGACAAGCTGGTACCCGGCATCTGTGGACAGGTTGACGGATCTGTCATTCCCGGTATGATCGGCCTGGAGGCAGGCCAGTCCGGCTTCGGCGACATCTACGCCTGGTTTAAGAGAGTGCTGGAGTGGCCTATTCGCAACATCATCGGCAAGAGTGAGCTGATCGACGCGGAAACACGGGAGAAGCTGATCAATGAGGCGACAGATGCTATCATCCCCGCAATGACCAAAGAGGCAGAAAAAGTACCGGTGAGTGAGAGCACCATCCTGGCTACCGACTGGATGAACGGCCGCCGCACACCCGATGCGAACCAGCTGCTACAGGGCTCCATCACGGGACTGACGCTGGGCAGCTCAGCACCCCTCATCTTCCGGGCACTGGTGGAAGCCACCGCCTTCGGATCGAAAGCCATTGTGGACCGCATCCTTGAAAATGGTGTCGAGATCAGACAGGTGATTGGCATCGGAGGCATCTCACTCAAATCACCCTTCGTGATGCAAACCATGGCCGATGTGCTGGGCATGTCGATCAAGGTGGCCCGCACGGAGCAGTCGTGCGCCTTCGGCAGCGCCATGTTTGGAGCTGTAGTGGCCGGTATCTACCAAAAGGTGGAAGAGGCACAGGATGCCATGGGACAGGGCTTCGTCAACACTTACCACCCCAACAGCGAGAACCATGCTCTCTACAGCGACTTATACAAGAAATATCAACAATTGGGAACATTCACGGAAGAGAAACTGAACCCATCCTAAACCATCGATAATGAAAAACTTTTTCTTGCCGGTTTTCATTACACTACTACTGTTTCTTTTACCGACAGGGAAGAATCTGTATGCCAATGAACCCGACTCTGCCTATCTCTTCGCCTATGGCGAAGAGATAGGGAGCGGGCTCTATTTTGCATGGAGCAATGACCGCCAACAATGGCATCCCATCGGGCACCACCACACCTTTTTGAAATCAGACTATGGCAGATGGGGCTCCCAGAAAAGGATGCACAACCCGTTCCTCTACCGTGCACCCGACGGGCAGTGGCATTGCACCTGGAGTCTGAACCGGGAGGATGGAGCAGTAGCCCATACGGTCTCCTCCGATCTTGTTTACTGGCAGCCGCAATCATATCCGGTGCTGATGCCCGGGGGCAACTGCCTGAACACTGAGATCGCATACGATGCACACAAAAAGGGGTTTCATATCATCTGGCAAAGCGACAAACCCACCGAAGGGCTCTTTAAAAGCTTTACCAACGATTTCAGACATTTTTCGCCCGCAACAAGACCGGAGAAGCATCCGGACAACAGGAGTGAACTGACAATCGGGGGTGCAACAAAGAAGGGGACGGTGCATCATGTGTCTTGGGAAGTGATAGACCGGCTTATCAGTGCACAGCGACTGGCTGCTTATAAACAACTTCAGAACAGTGAACGGGTGGCGATGAATCCCGATCACTTCCGTGAGCCCATCACGGTTACCATCACGCCGGACAGTCAGCGGAAGAAAACGATCAGTGACCTGCTGATCGGTATCTTCTATGAGGACATCAACTACGCTGCCGACGGGGGGCTCTATGCGGAGCTGTTACAAAACCGCGGATTTGAATATGCTTTGAGCGACAAGGAGGGGCATGATAAAAACTGGAACAGCCGCTATGCCTGGAGCTCAACCCATGCAGATGCATTTCAGATTGATACCCTCTCTCCCATTCACCCCAACAACCCGCACTACGCGGTGCTGGAGATTGAGGATAAAGGTGTTGCACTGATCAACGAGGGATTCAGCGGCATCCCGGTCAAGGCGGGAGAGAAGTATGACCTGTCACTCTTTGCCCGGAGTCCGGAGAAAAGAAGAGGCCCCATCAAGGTGCTGCTCACCGGTAAAAACGGCGAGTTATATGGAGAAACCACCACAGGTAGAGTTGGTACAGGATGGAAAAAAATGGAAGCTGTCATTACAGCTACCGGAACAACATCCGATGCACGAATTGAGCTGATACCGCAGCAAACAGGAAGAGTTGAGCTCGATATGATCTCACTATTTCCTCAAAAGACATTCAAGAGACGCAAAAACGGGATGCGGGCCGACCTGGCAGAGGCGCTGGCCGACCTCAAACCGCGGTTCATGCGGTTCCCGGGCGGCTGTGTGGCCCATGGTGACGGCATCGTCAACATTTATAGGTGGGAGAACACCATCGGTCCGCTTGAAGCACGCAAGCCGCAACGCAACCTCTGGGGCTACCACCAGTCGTTCGGACTGGGTTATTTCGAGTATTTCCAGTTCTGCGAAGATATTGATGCCGAGCCCATCCCGGTGGTGGCAGCCGGTGTTCCCTGCCAGAACTCGGCACATCACGGCTGTGTGATTGGAGGACAACAGGGGGGAATCCCCATGGATGAGATGGATGAATACATCCGGTCGATCCTGAACCTTATCGAGTATGCCAATGGCGATACGAAATCAGAATGGGGAAGGAAAAGAGCAGAGGCAGGACATCCGGAGCCCTTCAACCTGAAATATATAGGTGTAGGGAATGAAGACCTGATCTCCGACATCTTCACAGAACGGTTCAGGATGATCCACGACGCCATCAGAAAACAGTATCCCGAGGTCACCGTGATCGGTACCGCCGGGCCCTTCAGTGAGGGGTCGGACTACACCGAGGGGTGGAAACTGGCAACTGAGATGGGACTGGAGCTGGTGGACGAACATTACTATCAGCCTCCCGGGTGGTACCTCAACAACCAGGATTTCTATGACAAGTATGACCGTTCGAAAGCAAGGGTCTACCTCGGTGAGTATGCCGCTCATGTTCCCGGCCGCCACAACAATCTGGAAACGGCACTCTGCGAAGCACTCCACCTGATCAATGTGGAACGCAACGGTGACATCGTGGAGATGACCTCCTATGCCCCCCTGCTGGCAAAAGAGGGCTTCACCCAGTGGAACCCCGACCTGATCTATTTCAACAACAGCGAGGTGAAGCTTACAGCAGGCTACCATGTACAGAAGCTTTTCGGAAATCACTCGGGCAACAAATATTATCCAAGTCTCATCCGGGCGTCAGACAACCGTGAAGACATCAATAAGCGAATCGCCTCCTCATTCGTCACCGATGCACAATCCGATGACCTGATCATCAAGCTGGTGAACCTGTTGCCAGTAGATGTCTCCACCGCCATCGATCTTTCCGGGATGAATGTCACTAAAGGCGAAAAAGCAATCCTGACGGTGATGAGCGGTGATCCGGACGACAAATCAGTCATCCCGGTAGAATCGACAATTACCACTGCAGTAGAACTACCATACGAATTACCTGCATATTCTTTCTCAGTGATCAGGATAAAGAGAAATAGCAACTGACCGGACGAAAACAATTAATACGCTGTCTGAAATTATTAAAATCATACAATAGGAAATTTTTATGTTTAAACTGATAAAAACAACAGTGATTACACTGATCGGCATCCTCGCAATTCTCACTTCCTGCCATCCTGTGCCGAAAGAAAAAGAAATGAGTGCTTACCTGTTGGTCTATTTCACCGATCCTACACACAGCCTCTTCATGGCTTTAAGCCCTGATGGTTATACCTTCACCGATGTCAACAACGGTCAGCCGGTGATCGGGGGAGACACCATCGCCACACAAAATGGAATTCGCGACCCGCACATCACCAGGGGACCCGACGGTGCATTTTACCTGGCGATGACCGACCTTCATATCTTCGGTCAACAAGCTGGTATCCGCGAAACACAGTGGGAACGTGATGGAGAGATCTACGGCTGGGGTAATAACCGCGGTTTCGTGCTGATGAAATCGCACGACCTGATCAACTGGACACAAAGCAACCTGCTGATAGAGGATCTGTTCCCTCAGCTGATGGTACACTGTGCACCGCAAACGATCTACGATGCGGAGGAAGGAAAAATGATGCTCTACTTCACCATGCGTCTCGACGGTGGCAAAACTAAAATGTATTATGCCTATACCGATGATGATTTCACAACGCTCGTTTCAGAGCCAAAGATCATATTTGAATACCCTGACCCGGAGATACAGGTGCTCGACGCCGATATCACACCCATGCCCGACGGACGATTTCTGATGACCTATGTGGCACAGGAGGGGCCGGCAGGGATCAAGATGGCCATCTCGGACAAGATTAACAGCGGCTACGCATATCAACCCGATCAGATCGATTTTGAACCCCGCTCTTGTGAAGCCCCCAACGTCTGGAAGCGTATTGGCGAAGAGAAATGGGTGTTGATGTATGATATTTTCAGCATCAACCCACATAACTTCGGCTTTGCTGAGACCTCCGATTTCGAAACGTTTACTCATCTGGGACATTTCAATGAGGGAGTGATGAAGACAACCAACTTCAGTTCACCCAAACATGGGGCGGTGATACATCTCACAAAAGAGGAAGCAGAACAGCTTGCTGCACACTGGAGTTTACAAATGAATTTTTAACAGGATGAACAGAAATACGTTGCACATTTTCATGCTTCTCGTTATCTCTGCCACATTCGCAAGGGCACAGGTAAACCCGAGAGTAACTTACTTCCGGCTACAGGACGTAAGGTTGCTGGAGAGTCCCTTCAAACATGCAGAAGAGTTAAACAAAGCCTATCTGCTGGAGATGAGTGCCGACAGGCTGTTGGCTCCCTTTCACAGGGAAGCGGGACTGACTCCAAAAGCGGAGAGCTATACCAATTGGGAGAACAGCGGTCTCGACGGCCATATCGGTGGGCATTATCTCTCCGCCCTCTCGTTGATGGTTGCATCTACCGGCGACCGTGCGATTGAATCCCGACTGGATTATATGCTCGGCGAGCTGAGACGATGCCAGCAGGCCAACGGCAATGGCTACATCGGAGGTGTTCCCGGCAGTAAAGCGGTCTGGGATGAGATTGCGGCGGGCAAGATTGATGCCGGCGGGTTCAGTCTCAACGGCAGATGGGTGCCACTCTACAACATCCACAAGACTTTTGCGGGACTGCGGGATACTTACCTGGTAGCCGGAAAGGAAGAAGCGCGGGAGATGTTGGTGGCGATGAGCGACTGGGCCATTGAGCTGACAGCGGCACTGACCGATGAGCAGATGCAGGATATGCTCCGCAGCGAGCATGGAGGACTCAATGAGGTGTTTGCCGATGTGGCAGCCATCACCGGTGAGGAGAAATACCTGTCGCTGGCACGCAGATTCTCACACCATCATCTGCTTGATCCGCTTGTGGCGGAGCGTGACCAGCTTACCGGCATGCACGCCAACACACAAATACCCAAGGTGATCGGGTTCAAGCGTATCGCCGACCTGGAGGCGAACGAATCATGGGACAAGGCAGCCCGCTTTTTCTGGGAGAGCGTTGTAACCAACCGCTCGGTAACAATCGGAGGCAACAGCGTATCGGAGCATTTCAACCATGAGGATGACTTCTCACGGATGATCACCTCCATCGAGGGACCCGAGACCTGCAATACACACAACATGCTGCGACTCACCAGCATGCTATACCGTACCGATCCTCGGCCCGAATACATAGAATACTATGAACGTGCGCTCTACAACCATATCCTCTCCTCTCAGAACCCACACACGGGAGGGTTGGTCTACTTCACACAGATGCGACCCGGACATTACCGGGTTTACTCACAGCCCCACACCAGCATGTGGTGCTGTGTGGGTTCCGGTATCGAGAACCACTCAAAGTATGGAGAGATGATTTATGCCCACACCAGGGATACACTCTATGTCAATCTCTTCATCCCCTCCAGGCTGCAATGGAAAGAACAGCAGACCGAGATCATCCAGGAGAACAACTTCCCCTATGAAGAGGGATCTACAATCACCGTCAACCCGAGAGGCAGACAACGTTTCACACTGATGCTCCGTTATCCCGAATGGGCAAAGGAGGGAACGCCGCGCATAACGGTCAACGGCAAAGCATACGCGGCAGAGGAGAAAGAGGGCTATCTGGCCATCAGCAGACGCTGGCGCAAGGGTGACCGCGTGGTGCTGGAGATGCCCATGAGTGTGAGAGCAGAACAGCTCCCCGACCACTCCAACTACTACTCCTTCGCCTACGGCCCCATCGTGCTGGCTGCCAAAACAACCGATGAAGGGCTTGCCGGTCTTTTTGCCGACGACAGCCGCGGTGGACACATTGCACACGGTCCACAGATACCGTTAAAGCAAATGCCATTGGTGATAGGAGAACCCGAGGAACTAGCTTCACTCGTACAGCCGGTAGCAGGTAAGCTACTTACCTTCCGCCTCTCCACTCTTTACCCCGAGACATATGCCGGAGGTATGGAACTGATCCCCTTCTTCGGTCTGCATGAATCACGCTATATCATCTACTGGCCACAAGCCACAATAGAAGAGGCAGAGGCTATGCACCGGGCAATAGAACAGACGGAGGCCAGACGGAATGAGTTGAACGGGAAAACCGTCGACAGGGTGGTCTGCGGTGAACAACAGCCGGAATCGGACCATTTCATCGCTACGGAGAACTCCTATACAGGGGTCACTGAGGATATCCACTGGCGTGAAGCAAGCGGTTGGTTCAGCTACGTGATGAAAAACGACAAGCATAACGCTCGTTTTCTCTATGTCAGCTATTACGATGACAATGGTACACGCAACTTCGACATTCTGATCGACGACCAACGGCTCTATTCACTCACACTCACCGGTGACAAGGGATCAGAGCCGCAGGAGCTGGTGATTCTCCTGCCGGAAAATTTGAAGGGAGAGAAGCAGCTCACCGTTAAATTCTCAGCCCGGCAGGGAAGCAAAACCGGGAAGATTGCAGAGGTGCGTCTGCTCAGTGAACCTTTCGAAATTAATCAAACAAAAAATAAAGACACACAATAACAAAACTGACAGCAATGAAGAGAATCTACCTATTTCTAACGATGATCAGTCTCTGCGGAGGCATTTTCGCACAACCAGATCAGTACGAGGTGGTTGTCAACACAAAAAAAACGGGAGCGGAAATTCAGTCCACCATGTATGGACTCTTTTTCGAAGATATCAACTTCGGAGCAGATGGCGGGCTCTATGCCGAGCTGGTGAAAAACAGATCCTTCGAGTTCCCCCAGCAGCTGATGGGATGGAACATCTTTGGCAACGTGGAGGTGCTCAACGAGGATGGTCCGTTTGAACGTAACCCGCACTATGTACGACTGAACTACTCCGGTCACGGACATAAGCACACCGGACTGGAGAACGAGGGATTCCGTGGTATCGGCATCAAAAAAGAGGGTAGCTACCGTTTCTCGGTATGGGCCAGGAACAGTGGCAACCAGCCTGAACAAAAGATTCGCATCGAACTGGTAGGCAGTGACAATGAGGCTTTCGAACAAAAGGAACTGGTGATCACCTCAACAGAATGGAAAAAACATGAGGTGATCCTCACCTCTCCACTTGAGGATCCCAAAGCAATGCTGCGGATATTCCTCACCTCAGAGGGCCCACTTGATCTGGAGCATGTCTCCCTCTTCCCCACCGACACCTGGATGGGCAGGGAGAACGGTCTGCGACGCGATCTGGTTGAAGCACTCAACGAGCTGAACCCGGGACTGTTCCGTTTTCCGGGAGGATGTATCATTGAGGGTACCGACCTGGAGACCCGCTACGACTGGAAAAAATCGGTCGGCCCGGTAGAAAACCGACCATTGAACGAGAACCGCTGGCATTACACCTTTGCCCATCGTCTTTTCCCCGATTACTTCCAGACCTATGGTATGGGCTTTTATGAACTGTTCCTCCTGGCTGAGGACATGGGATCAGAGCCCCTGCCGGTGGTGAACGTGGGACTGGCATGTCAGTATCAGAATGATGGGGAACATTGCCATGTGCCAGTAGGTGAACTGGGTGACTATATCCAGGATGCACTCGACCTGATCGAGTTTGCAAACGGTGCCCCCACCACCCCATGGGGTAAGGTAAGGGCTGAGATGGGACATCCCGAGCCCTTTAACATGAAGTTCATCGCTATCGGCAACGAACAGTGGGGACCTGAGTACCCGGTACGGCTGGAGATGTTTATCGATGCCATACGGGCACGATATCCGCAGATGAAGATCATCGGAAGCTCAGGACCACAAGCCGAGGGAGAAGCATTCGAGTATCTCTGGCCGGAGATGAAGAGACTCAAAGTGGACCTGGTGGATGAGCACTACTACCGTCCCCCACAGTGGTTCCTCGATAACGCTGCCCGTTACGACTCCTACGACCGGAACGGACCCAAGGTGTTTGCCGGCGAGTATGCCAGCCACCACAAAACGAGGGCCAACAACTTCGAATCGGCTCTCACAGAGGCCTCTTTCATGACCGGACTGGAACGGAATGCTGATATCGTACAGATGGCTACCTATGCTCCGTTACTGGCACATGTGGATGCCTGGCAATGGCGTCCCGACCTGATCTGGTTCGACAACCTGCGGATGGTTCGCACTCCAAACTATTACGTACAGAAACTGTATGGACATCATGCGGGAACACATGTATTGCCTCTCACATGGAACAATAGACCTCTTACCGGACAGGAGGGGTTGTACGCCTCGTCGGTAATCGACAAGAACAAAAAAGAGATCATCATCAAACTGAGCAATGTGTCAGATGACAAGAGAGAAATCAACATCAACCTGGAAGGTGTGGAAAAGAAGATGCAACTGCATCAGAATGTGGAGGTGATCACTCTCGCAGCAGAACTGGAAGCAGAAAACAGCCTGGATAAACCGGCTGTAGTGCTGCCGCAATCAGGTTACCAAAGCATGCTGGGAAACAGGTTACAACTTACCGTGAAGCCCAATTCATTCAACGTGGTAATCATCGATTACAGTAACTAAACGAATCACTGCCCCCCAAAAAATGGAAGAGGATCCGACAGCTGCCGGATCCTCTTTCGGTTTACCCCTTACACATATTCATCTCCGTAACGGAACTTGACATCTGTCACAAATTGCTTGATGCGCTGCTCCTCGTTCTTCTTGCAGATCAACAACACGTTATCAGACTCTGCTACAATATAATCGTCCAGACCCTGAATCACCACCAGCTTATCGTCATACGTGGCCACCACGTTGTCATTGCTCTCAATGAACAGTGCCTTGCAGTGAAGATTGGCATTGTTGTTCTCATCACGGTCAGATATCTCATGAAGGGCACCCCAGGTGCCAAGGTCACTCCATCCGAAATCAGAGATATTCACGAATACATTATCCGCTTTTTCCAGAATCCCATAATCAATGGAGATATTGGGGCAGAAAGGAAAGGTTTCATCCACGAACTGTTTCTCGCGTGGGGTATTGAAGAACTCTTTGCCTTCATCAAACTTCTGCACCACATCGGGCAGGTGATTTCTAAAAGCATTCAGGATGCTGTTCACATTCCAGAGAAAGATACCGGAGTTCCACATGAATTCACCGCTCTCTAAGAACTTCTTTGCCAGTTCCAGGTCAGGCTTCTCGGTAAAAGCTTTCACTTTCCCAATCCCTTCACGATTGTTACCGTCCACCTGTATATACCCGTAGCCTGTCTCGGGACGGCTCGGCCTGATGCCCAGGGTGAGCAACACAGGGTTCTCCTCAACGAATGCCAGTCCGTTACGCATATCAGCTGCAAAGAGATCTTCGCGCAGGATGAGGTGATCGGAAGGAGCAACAATGATGTTAGCATCGGGGTCAACCGCATGGATACGGTAAGAGGCAAAAGCAATGGCCGGGGCAGTGTTGCGGCGCAACGGCTCCAGCAACAACTGATTCTTACTGAGCTCTGGTAGCTGTTGCTGCGTCATCTCTGCATAGGCATCATTGGTGACAATATAGATATTCTCCGGTGGAACAATCTTTTTGAACCTGTCGTATGTACTTTGTAACAGTGATCGTCCGGTGCCGAAGAAATCCAAAAACTGTTTCGGTTTATATTCTTTACTGAAGGGCCAGAAACGGCTTCCAACACCACCGCTCATGATTACGCAATAATTATGATTGTTTCTCATATCTAAGATTATATAAATTTGATAAAAAAAAGGGATCGCTATATGTTAAATCAAATCTGAATGCCATTCTGAAACATTGTACATAACACCTTTTCATAACAATTTGTTCCAATAACAACCAATTACATCCTTAAAGATACAAAACATATCGATAACAGCGTAGAAAAGCTTTATCCAATCATGCAAAAAAATGGATGATAGCTTTCATTATCTCAAAAAAAGAGCTACTTTTGCAGGCACTTTTCGGGTAATGCCCAGATGGCGGAATTGGTAGACGCGCTGGTCTCAAACACCAGTGGATTCATTTCCATGCCGGTTCGATCCCGGCTCTGGGTACAAGACAACACTCTCTAAAACTCTCTAACCAAATAGTTAGAGGGTTTTTTCATTGTACGGGGTGATAAAATAGTCACAAAAAAAACCACCCCGAAGAGTGGCTTTTCAATAGATGCTGAAAATAGAGCTTATTTAATTTTCTTGTATCCGTAGACAGCCCTGTCACCCAACTCCTCTTCAATACGAAGCAACTGGTTGTACTTGGCCATACGGTCGGAGCGGCTCAGTGAACCGGTTTTGATCTGTCCGGCGTTGGTGGCAACCGAGATGTCAGCGATGGTAGCATCTTCGGTTTCACCCGAGCGGTGAGAGGTGACACTGGTGTAGCCGTTGCGGTGAGCCATCTCAATGGCGTTCAGCGTTTCGGTAAGGGTACCTATCTGGTTCACCTTGATCAGGATTGAGTTGGCACATCCCATCTTGATACCTTTCTCCAGAAACTCCACGTTGGTCACGAACAGGTCGTCACCCACCAGCTGGCATCTGTCGCCAATTTTTTCGGTGAGCATCTTCCAGCCTTCCCAGTCAGCCTCGTCCATACCATCTTCAATCGAGTCGATCGGATATTTGGTGATCAGTTCTTCCATGTAGTCCACCTGCTCTTCGCGGCTACGTTTCTTACCGTTGACACCTTCGAACTTCGAATAGTCGTAGATACCATCCTTGTAAAACTCAGAAGCGGCACAGTCGAGACCGATCATCACATCCTTGCCCGGTTCGTAACCGGCATTTTTGACAGCAGTGAGAATCGATTCCAGTGCCTCTTCGGTACCACCATCCAGCTTGGGTGCAAATCCACCCTCATCACCCACGGCAGTGCTCAGGCCCTTGTCATGCAGCACCTTCTTCAGCGCGTGAAACACCTCGGCGCCCATGCGGAGACCTTCCCTGAAAGAGTTGGCACCCACGGGGCGAATCATGAACTCCTGGAACGCGATGGGAGCGTCAGAGTGTGAACCACCATTGATGATGTTCATCATGGGAACAGGCAGCACGTAGGTGTTGGTACCACCAATGTAACGATAGAGGGGAAGACCCAGGTAATCGGCTGCAGCCTTGGCTACCGCCAGTGAAACACCCAACAACGCGTTGGCACCCAGGTTCGACTTGGTCTTGGTGCCATCCAGCTCCAGCATCCTGGCATCGATACTGGTCTGCTCCAGCACGTTCATCCCCAGCAATGCAGGGGCGATCACCTCGTTGATGTTGGTGACAGCTTTCAGCACGCCCTTACCCAGGTAGCGACCCTTGTCTCCGTCACGCAGCTCAAGTGCCTCGTTCTCACCGGTTGAAGCACCGGATGGAACAGCAGCACGACCAAAAGCACCTGACTCGGTCAATACATCCACTTCCACGGTCGGATTCCCTCTGGAGTCCAACACTTCTCTTCCTGAAATACTTACGATTCTCATGTTGTTGAATTTTATATTAATTATCTATGTTGTATGCTAAGCGATTGCCTGATAAGCTGATACCCAAAAACAGATGTTCCACAAAATCTACATGCAAAGATACATTTTTTTTTGCGAATCAGAGGGTTTGAGATTGGAAAGTTAGGTTAAAGGATAATAACAGGGAATGCCAAATCAACCCCATAAATGTATTGCATCAGGCAACACCTCCGTTGACTGATGCTATCAGGACACTCAAGTTGGAGGTAAGCAGCTTCACCGCGATGGCCATCAGGATCACTCCAAAGAACTTGCGGAGGATGTAAGCGCCACTCTCCCCAAGCAGCTTCTTCACAAGATCGAGGTAGCGCAACACCAGGTAGACGATTGTTATGTTGAGGACAACCGCCAGGATGATGTTGATGACATGGTACTCAGCCCGCATGGAAAGAAGTGTGGTGAAGCTACCCGGGCCGGCGATCAGGGGAAAAACCACAGGGAATAGAGTCGACGAATTGTCGGTGTTGGTACTGTCGTTCTTGAAGATCTCCACCCCGAAAATCATCTCGATGGAGAGGATTAGCAGCACCACGGCCCCTGCAACGGCAAAAGCCGAGATGTCAAGCTGAAAGAGCTTCAGAATCCACTCGCCCACGAAGAGGAATCCCACCAGGATGGTGAAGGAATAGAGAGCTGCTTTCTCCGGGTTGATCGACTTATCCTGGCTCCTCAGGTTCAAGAAGATTGGCACTGAACCGGTCACATCAATAATTGCGAACAAGACCAAAAAAGCACTGATTATCTCGACAACATTAAAAACCATCATTAGGCATGAATTAGAACAATGTAAGCATATGCTTACATTTTGCCACAAAATTAGGCAATCAGTCCCGATTATCCAAATCTCAGTTGAATTTCATCGTCCATCTCTTTAATTTTTTCATAGGCAAAGGGATGGGGATGCACCCCGTTCAGGTATTTGATGATCCTAAAAGCGTTGAAATGGTGGTAAAAACGTTTCCTGAATGTCGTCAGCGAGGCGCTGTTCCGGTTGCAATCAGCCAGCATTTCCCGGAATCCGTTTTCATGAAGAAAGTTAGAGAGTGAAGGGTGTAGCTCAGCCAAAACAAGATCAATGCCCTGTTCCTCAAGACGAAAAAGCTGATCTACATGCGCGAAGAGAGCAGCAAGTTCACGGAATGATTTCCTGGAATATACCCTCATCATTCCGTCAGGTTCATCCAGAATCTTCTGTAACGCAGGACCGGTACCGAATGGGACCCTGTCGGAGAAGCGTGCCAAGGGATAGACCACCGCTTCCGGCAGTTCCAGCGTGTTGCCTAAGGCAAAAACCTTTTGCAGGAAATAAAAATCCTCACCTCCCTGTTGTCTCCCCATACCGCCTGTTTTCACATAGGCTCCGGCAGATACGGCAAATGCCGATCCGATGGTTTGCCAGTACCAGGGGAATCCAATCTGTTGGAGCATCCTGCTGAAATAGCGGAGATAGGCTTCATACTGTCTGGCAGCATTCAACAGTGCGGGGTCATCACCAGCAACCCTATGTTCCACCGCATGAAGGGTGACATTCAGCGATCTGTTTGCTGCGAAGGCATCCATTACGACAGTGAGAAAGTCAGGAGAAACAGTGCAATCGGCGTCGAGTGATACAATCACCCCATGCTCCTTCTCATGATGCAAAAAATGATGGATGGCAAGGTCCATCCCGATCTTTCTGGCGAGTCCCACACCGGCATGCTTGCGAGGCAGTTGCTCAAACAGGAGTGGGAAAAGAGCAAATCGTGGCTCCGAGAGTGACTCCGCAAAACGAAGGAGTTGCCGGCAACTCTCCCTGTTTTGGATTACACACTCCTGTGCCGCATGCTCCCCCGCATTGCATATCACCGCCACCAGGATATCTGCATCGGGGCGGTCGCAAGCCAACAGTGATTGAACAGTATCAATAAGGTCCGGCTCGTTGTAACAGGGAATCACCACGATCATATCCGCAGAAAATGAGGAGGGGTAGCGGGTAGTCATGTACTCCGGCTTCTGTCTCTCGATATACTGTTTCCAGAGCCTCATGGCAATGCTCACAAAAGGGTAAAAAATAAGGCTCTTACATCAAGAACCTTATTGTTGATCATCTCACCGGATGAATTACTTGTTATCCTCTTCCGGCTTGGTTGCCGCGGTAGCGGGTCCATACCGGTTGTTCAGGTAGGTGATCACATCATTGGTGATGTCATACTTCTTATCGGCATAAAGCACAGTACTGGTGGTGCGATTGCTGAAGATAATCTCATAATGCTTACCCTGGCTGAACTCGATCATCCTGGCTTTGATGGTATCTTCCATCTGGATGTTCAGTTTCTCCTGTTCCAGCATGAACTCTTGTGTGAGCCGTTCGGCTAGCTGCTGATACTCCTGATTCATCTGAATAATCCTTTCCTGCTCCTGCTGTGCTCTCTCCTGGCTCAGAAAAGCATTGTTGCGGAGCTTACGCTCAAACTCCTGCGCAGCAGAGTTGATCTGGTTCTGTCGCTGGTTGAGGGTGGCACGGGTACTCTCTTCTTTCCGCAAAAGCGACTCATTCAGATCCTTTGCAAAATTGTAGTTCATCAGGAGGGAATCCACATTCACATAAGCAATAGGCAAGGTGATCGATGAATCGTTCAATAACAGGGAGAGATCTTTTCCGGTGGCATTGCCGGACGAATTGTCGGCAGTAAAGTGCAGGATGTAAAGAATGATTAAGGCAACCGCCAGCACACCGCTGACGATGTAAGGAGTAGAATTCTTCATTGTAACAGGTTTATAAATTATCTGATTTCAACATTTTCTCTATTGGACTCTCTCTTCTGTTCATTTCTGCATCCTGCGATGTGGCACAGTGAATACCCCTATCCTGCATCGCCTGACACTCTCCAATGTGAAGGCTTGGGAAATGACCCTTGCGGGAGAAGAAAACACGCATCCCCATCAGCAGGATGGCTATGAACAAGATGACTATTCCTATCAGCGCAATTTTTAACATGTTGTCTGGTTTTAACGTCGCAAAGATAGTCCAATTAGCCAATTAAACAGCGTTTTTCCGCCTTAAAGATGCTAAATATTTTGCCCAACCGCGTTTTTTATCGTATTTTTATCGTCTGCATAACCATAAAACAAAATGAGATGATGACCATAAATGAACTACAACCTACTGCCATCTGGCGTTACTTCCACGACATTACACAAATTCCCAGACCATCGAAAAAAGAGGCGAAGATACTGGCCTATCTGCTCAACTTTGCCAGGGAACACCAGCTGGATGTCAAACAGGACAAGGCAGGCAACATACTGATCACCAAGCCGGCAACACCAGGCAGGGAAGAGGCCCCTACAGTGATCCTCCAATCGCACGTGGACATGGTCTGCGAGAAGAATACCGGGGTGGAACACGATTTCGACAACGATCCCATAGAGACCATCATTGAAGGCGACTGGATTAGGGCTAACGGCACCACACTGGGGGCCGACAACGGCATCGGCGTTGCCGCTCAGCTGGCAGTGCTGGCCGCCGATGACATCGCACACGGCAAGATCGAGGCGCTTTTCACGATAGATGAAGAGACCGGCCTCACGGGGGCTTACTCGCTCGGTAAGGAGTTTCTCACCGGCAACATCCTCCTCAATCTCGATACGGAAGAGGAGGGTGAGATCTACATCGGCTGTGCCGGAGGTAAAGGCACACGTGCCTACTTCAAATACAAGGAGAAAGAGACCCCAAAGGGCTATTTCTGGTTCCGTGCAGAGGTGAAAGGGCTCCGCGGTGGCCATTCGGGCAGCGACATCGACAGGGGTTTCGGCAATGCCAACAAGATCCTGGCCCGTTTTCTCTACTCACTTACACGCAAAAAATATGGTATGGTCCTCTCCGAGATTGGAGGTGGCAACCTGCACAACGCCATCCCTCGTGAAGCTTACGCGCTGGTGGGTGTGAAGGCGAAGTACAAGGAGGAGATCCGGGTGAAGATCAATACCTTCCTGGCAGATATCAGGGAAGAGTTCAAAAACAGTGAACCGAATCTCGACCTGTTGCTCGAATCGGCACAGATCCCCTCGAAGGTGATCAACCGGAAAACAGCCGAGAAACTTGTCCTTGCACTCTGCGCCTCACCCCATGGGGTGATTGGCATGAGCAGCGATATCGAAGGTCTGGTAGAAACATCCACCAATCTGGCTTCGGTAAAGATGCTACCCGATCAGCGAATCGAGGTGGGTACCAGTCAGCGCAGCTCAGTGGAATCACAAAAACAGTACGTGGTGAGCATGGTCTCCTCACTCTTTACCTTGGCAGGTGCCAGGGTGACGCACAGCGAGGGATACCCGGGCTGGAAGCCCAACCCGGAATCGGCAATCCTGGAGTTGGCAAAGGAGGAATACCGGAAACTTTACAACAAGGATGCGAAGGTGAAGGCCATTCACGCGGGACTGGAATGCGGGCTCTTCCTGGAGAAGTACCCCACGCTCGATATGATCTCCATCGGACCCGACATGACCGATGTGCATTCTCCCGACGAGAAGATGAAAATCTCCTCGGTAGGTAAGTTTTGGGATTACCTGGTGAAGATCCTGGAAGCGGTCTGAACGAAACCTCCTCCCTGCGGTGATGAAACAACTACTTCTTACATGTTGCATCTGTTGGCTGGCATCTACCGCCATCCTGTTACCGCAGGAGCCTTTTCGTGTGATGTTCTACAACGTGGAGAACCTCTTCGACACGCGGAACGACACACTGAAACAGGATGATGAGTTCCTGCCGGAAGGGTTTATGCGCTGGACACCCAATAAATACTGGCAGAAACAGCGCAACATCACCAGGGTGATCACCGCTGTGGGGGAAATGTACCCTCCGGCACTGGTAGGCTTGTGTGAGGTTGAGAACGACAGTGTCTTGTTCGACCTCACCAGGCGCTCCCCTCTGAGGGCACAGAACTATCAATACATCATCACCGACTCGCCCGATGAGCGGGGTATCGATGTGGCACTTCTTTATCAATCGCATCAGTTCCGACTGCTCGAGTCAAGTGAATACGAGATCTCTTTCCGGCACCCTGAACGACGCCCCACCCGTAACATCCTGCATGCTGCGGGCGAAGTGGTCAACGGCGACACCATCGATCTATTTGTCTGCCACTTCCCCTCACGCAGCGAGGGACGGCTGGCGACTGAACCGGCACGAGTGGATGCAGCCACTCTGTTGCGAAGAAAGTGTGACAGCATCTTCAGCTTGCGCCAAAACGCTCACATCCTGATCATGGGCGATTTCAACGACCACCCTGAAGACAAAAGTCTCTCCCGGGTGCTTGGTGCGAAGAGTGTCGGTGATCCACCGGAAAGGGATAAGCTTTACAACCTCTTGCATGGTGACCTGAAGAATGGAGAAAGAGGTACCTATAAATACCGTGGCCGATGGGAGATACTGGATCAGTTCATTGTCAGCGGCAATCTGATGATGGCGGGTAGCCATATTCGCATCAAGGGTGATAGTGCAGAGATTTTCCGGGCACCGTTCCTGTTGGAAGAAGATAAACGATATTACGGAATGAAGCCCTACCGCACCAGTCAGGGACCGCGTTATCTGGGTGGTTTCAGCGATCACCTGCCCATCAGGATGGATTTGATCATCCGTGAAGCAGAATAGTAACGCTTCTATCTGCCCTGTTATTAAACTTTATCTTAAAAAGCGGGATTCTCATGCAAATATATTATACATTTGCACCATGAATCCGTAGAATCATTCAACAACTAATAATCGAGATCTATGAATCCACTGCTATTTAACTTAAACGGATGGGAGATACCCATCATTGTGCTGGTCATACTCATCCTTTTCGGTGGGAGAAAAATACCTGAATTCATGAAGGGGTTAGGGAAAGGAATCAACAGCTTCAAAAAGGGGTTGAACGATATTGAGGAAGATATCAAGAGTGATCCTAACGACAGCAATTCAACAAACGAAAAGAAGTAATCATACGGAGTGATTTTTCATACGAACAACCACTCATTTTTTTACACTCCATTTTTCTCGGGTATAACCTGTCAATGTCGGGTTGTACCCGAAAAACTGAATCGATAGCAAAAGGTATACATGACAGAGAAAGAAATGTCCTTTTGGGATCATCTGGAAGAGTTCAGGTGGACACTGATTCGCATCATTATTGCGGTGGTCACATTCTCCATCGCCGGATTCATTCTGATTCCCAGCATCTTCGACAGTGTCATCCTGGCAGCCCGCTCATCCGACTTCGTCACCTACCGTTTCCTGGATAAAGCGGGTGAGTATATCCCGTTCCTGCCGGATTTTTCTGCCGAGGCTTTCGAGGTGCAGATCCTCAACATCAGCATGACCACCCAGTTCATGACCTACATCTCCACCTCACTGGCTTTTGGTGTGCTCTTAACCATCCCCTACATCCTGTATGAGCTCTGGAAGTTCATCAGCCCCGCACTCTTTGAAAACGAAGCCAAGGGGGTGAAGACCGCTTTCGGTTTTGGCGGCTTTATGTTCGTGGTAGGGTGCATGGTAGGCTATTTCATTGTGTTTCCCCTGATCTTCCGCTTCCTCATCACCTTTGAGCTCAGCGAGTCGATTGAGAACATGATCTCTCTCGACTCCTACATGAGTAATTTCTACACCCTGATCCTGATCATGGGGCTGGTCTTTGAACTGCCTCTGGTCTTCTGGCTATTGTCGAATCTGGGACTGATATACCGACCCTTCTTCCGGAAATACCGCCGTCATGCGGTGGTGGGAGCACTCGTGGCAGCCGCCCTGATCACCCCTTCCGGCGATCCCTTCTCACTGTTTGTTGTCACCATACCCATCTACATGCTATGGGAGATCAGTGCCTTCATGGTGAAGAAAGAGCCACCGCTGGAGGATGAAGATGAGGATGAGAACCTGCCGGCACCCCTGGAATAAGTGGGAGACGACCGGCTCAGCTGTTGACAATCTCTTTTCCGAAAGGGGTCAGCGCAAGCTTCATCAGCTTGAAGTGCTGATTGCCAAATGGGATGCCGATGATGGTGATGTAGAAGAGCAGACCAAACAACAGGTGGGTCAGCACAATAGGGAATCCTCCTACAAAGAGCCAGATCACGTTCA
>CAZBFS010000002.1:3616-27046 GCA_964491215.1 uncultured Proteiniphilum sp. | reverse complement strand
TCTTCGTATCCCTCTTCGGTGACACCATAGGTGTAACCACCCCCCTTTTTGTAGAGCTCAGGATAGTAGGCGCCATATGTGGCAATGGTATTGTGGCGGCGGATACGATCCTGCGGGTCGTAAGTGCGCACCAGATCCCATGAGGTGTAAATTGCGTTACCCCAGTTGGTGCCGTCGGCGACCAGCGTGGACCATCCGAAGAAAGCCTGGATGGGCTGGTTGGCACCCCAGCCGATGGCGTCGGTGGAGCCGGTGAGCCACTGCAGCTGGAACATAGCCTCCTTGCAGTTGTTGTTCTCATAGGTGAAGAGGTCACCGTAGTTCTCCATCAGTGCATAGGGTGATTCGGTGACCACCTTCATGGCAGCCTTACGGGCCATGTCGAGGTAGTAGCTGTTGCGGGTGCCCCGGTTGAAATCGGTGGCGATGTTCTCTCCGTTATATGCCCCTTCGGAGGTCAGTCCGGCCATGGAGAGGTAGATGCGTGACAGCATGCCGAAAGCGCTGTAGCGGGTAACCCTTCCTTTTGTGGCGACTGTGGCAGGCAGATATTTCGCTGCGAACTCCAGGTCGCGGATGGCGAATTCCATCACATCTGTCACCCTGTGTGGCGGGATGGCTGAGTTGTTCACCAGGTCGGAGGTACGCTCGTAGATGATCGCTTTACCCCAGAGTGAACCCAGGTACCAGTATGCGGTACCGCGCATGAAGCGTGCTTCTGCGATGGCAGTCTGCCTGGCTTCTTCCGTGACGGTGGGACCGGCAAACTCCTGGATGTTATTGATCACGTTGTTGGACTGAGCCACCACTGAGTAGAGTGATCCCCAGGCATCTTCCAGCCCGATGCTCAATGCTGTTTCGGTCAGGTTGGTATAGGGGTAAATATAGTCGGACCAGCGGGCGGTGATGTTATTCGCCCTGCCGTCGCCCATACCGTAGTAGAACTTCTCGTTGAAGGTATACCAAACATAGTTGTAGAGGGGAGCGGTAGCTGCTTCAACAGCCTGATCGCTGTCGAAGAAGGTCTCCTGGTTGGGATTGGTATTGTTGGTCTGGGTGAGGAAGTCCTCACAACCTGTCCAGAGGAGCAGGCTGACCAATGCTGCGATGATGAGTATTTTATTTTTCATAGGATATTTTTTTCTTGTTCCATGGGTGACGTTAGAATGAGAGATTGATCCCGAAGGTATAAATCCTTGGTGAGGGATAGCGACCGTAGTCGAGTCCGCTCATCAGTGCATCGCCATACATATACCCGATTTCCGGGTCATAGCCTCTGTACTTGGTCCAGGTGTATACATTCTGCAGGTTGGTGTAGAGCCGTACATTGTCAAGCGCCAGCTTGCTGACCCATCTCTTGGGCAGGGTATAGCCGAATGAGATGTTCTGGATGCGGAGGAATGATCCGTCTTCAATATAGAGGTCGCTCACACGGTTGTTCCCGTTTGAGGTTGATGCGGATAAACGGGGTATTCTTCGGTCACCACCCACCAGATGCAGGTTACGGAAGTCATCCGGTCCGTTGGGATCGATCCTGTCAACCTTTGCATAGTCGAGAACTGTTTTGAGCAGGTTGTTGTTGGCCCGCGGGTCTTCGATATAACGGCGGTTGTAGTTGAGCACGTCGTTGCCGTAGGATCCTGCCAGGAAGATGTTCAGGTCGAACCCTTTCCAGGAGAAGCTGTTACCGATACCGTATGAGAACTTGGGTTCGGGGTTACCGATAAAGGTGGCGTCGTTGTTGTCGATCTTACCGTCCTTATTGAGGTCTTCGAAGATGTAGTCGCCGATGTAGGAGCCGTTCTCACCGATGGAAACCCCTTCGGGGAGTGCCACCTGTTGCACGTTACCGTTTGCATCCTTGTAGTAGAAATCTTCTGCTTTTTCGAAGCGGCCGATCACCCTGTAGCTCCAGAACTGTCCAATGGGCTGATCGACGGTGGTACGGGTCACGATATTGGTCTCCGATCCCACACGGTACACCTTTTCGATGGATGAGTTATCGGTGTCGAGGCTCAGCACCTTGTTGCGGTTGAGCGAAAAGACGAAGTTTGAACGCCACTGAAATCCGCTGTTGTCGATGTTGACGGTGTTAAGCGTCATCTCGAGTCCCTTGTTCTCCAGCTCACCCACATTCGCCCATGGGTTGGAGGCAGCTCCCTGTCCCGATGATCCGAGGTAGGCAGGCAACGGCAGCTGCAGCAGCAGGTCGGTTGTTTTCTTGTAGTAGACATCGGCAATAAACTCCACTCTGTTTTGCCAGAGGTTGAGGTCGAGCCCCAGGTTGGTGGAGTAGGTGGTCTCCCAGCGCAGGTCAGGATTGGCGGTGTTGCCGGTAAGTACACCGGTACCCCAGGGTGTGGTTCTGGGAGAAAGGAGTGCCATGTATGCCCAGTTCTCAACGTTCTGGTTACCGGTACCTCCCCAGCCGAAGCGAAATTTCATGCTGTCGATCACCTCATGGTCCTTCAGAAAGTTTTCACCGGTGACCCTCCAGGCAGCAGCCAGTGAAGGGAACCATCCCCAGCGGTTGCCGGGTGCGAATTTAGATGATCCGTCACGACGCAGTGTGGCGGTGAGCAGGTAGCGGTCGTCGAACGAATAGAAGATGCGTCCGAAGAACGATGAGATGGAGCTGGCTCCGCTGCTGCCGGTACCGCTCGATTTGCTGGCATCACCCGCGCTCAGGTCGTGTGTGGTGTTGGAAAGGAAACCGGTGGCAGAACCTACCAGACTCTCCCATTGTGATTCTGACATCTCCTGTCCCAGCATGGCATTCACGTTGTGGCGGTCGGCCAGCAACTTGTTGTAGGTGATGAAGTTCCTCCAGGACCAGTACTTGGTGTCGTTTTTCGTGCGACGGGAGGTACGGGTGTTGTTGGTCAGTACTCCGAAGCGGTAAGAGGGCTCGAAGTAGTAAAAGCTACCCTGGTTGTAATCGGTAGAGAGTTCCGTTTTGAAAGTAAGCCCGTCGGCCAGCGTGGCATCAAGGTAGGTATTGAAACGGAAGTTATTTCGTTTGTTGTAGTTTTCACGGATGGTAGCCATACCCACCGGGTTGACCGGCATCCAGACATCTTCCGGTCCGTCGAAGGTGCCGTCGGGGCCATAGACAGCCACCATGGGCTGCTGGCGCAACGCATTCATGATGATGTCATTGTCGGCACCCACCTCCTGTTTCGAGTCGGAGAGTGAGAAGTTGATACCGGCCTTCAGCCAGCTCTTCACCTGGTTGTCCATGCTGCCGCGCAACGAAAGCCGGCGGAAGCCTGATCCCCGTGCGATCCCTTCCTGATCAAGGAAGCCGGCGCTGATGGCGTAAGTGGTCTTATCGTTACCCCCTGTGATGGATAGGTTGTGACTGGTCATCAGTGCTTTCTGGTAAAGCTCTTCCTGCCAGTCGGTGCCCGGTCCCAGCATGTCGGGCCGTACGAAGGCGCTGCTCTTCTCGACGATGCTGAAGTCGGACCGGTCGTTGTGGTGACGGGCATACTCCTGCAGGTTCATCATCTCCAGGTGCTTTGGCATGCTCTGCGTGCCGATATAACCATCATAACTGATCAATGCTTCTCCACTTTGTCCACGGCGGGTGGTGATCATGATCACTCCGTTTGATGCCCGTGCACCGTAGATGGCGGTGGCGGAAGCATCTTTCAGCACGTCCATCGAGACAATATCGGATGGGTTGATGCTGGATAGCGGGTTACTGCTCTCACTGTCGGTGGAGGAATCCACAATCACCCCGTCGATCACGAAGATGGGCTGACTGGTAGCATTCAGCGAGTTGATACCCCTGATGCGGATAGCGGAACTGGCACCCGGTGTTCCCGAGTTGGCCTGGATCTGTACCCCGGCGGCCCGTCCCTGCAGCACCTGATCGATGGAGGTGGGGATTGACTTCCTGATGGCATCCTCCGAGACGGAGACTACCGATCCGGTCAGGTCGCTGCGGCGCATCTGGCCGTAACCTACCACCACCAGCTCTTCCAGCAGCTCGGTATCTTCCTCCAGAACCACCCGAATGGAGCTACGTCCGTTGAGTGGAATGGTTTGTGTACGCATCCCTACATAGGAGATTTCCAATGTTGCATTGGATGGAACATTTGGCAGCGAGAAGTTGCCGTCCATGTCGGTCACCGTTCCAATAGAGGTACCGTGTACCTGCACAGTTACGCCAATTAAGGGTTCTCCTGTAATATCAGATACCGTTCCGGTCACAGTCACGTTCTGTGCGAACGTGGTCAAGGAGTACGTACTCTACAGTATGAGACATAATCCTCTCAGTAGATTCAAAATTTTCCTTTTCATTCTCTGATTAGTTTTAGATAATTAAAGTGTTCTCATAATGGTCCCTTGAAAACAGGGAAGATAAAAATGTGAATAGTTGACCCGTTTGGTCACATGGTGTGTAAATAAGTATTGGTATTGCGAGAGTGTATTACACCGGTTTATCGCTCCACATTCCTGTCATTCGAAGCTATTGAGGGTAGCACTGAACATCACCTTGTTTGCTGACGACAGGGTTGTAACAGTTCAGGAAGATAGGATTGGGGTGATAACGAATTTTGCATATTTCATCCATTTCTTTTGTGAAATAAAAATGAGGATTGCAAATTGTTTTCACGAAAAACCCATGTAAATGATTGATGTATCCATATTTTAAAGAACGCATTGTGAAGTGGTGTTGGTGGTGTCTCAACTTCACAAGTATGAATTATTTCATCTGAAATTCAAGGTGTGCACGTACACAGAATGCTTCAAAAAAATAACTCCTCTTATGATCGATTCATTTTATATTAGATGGAAGTTGACTTTGCACCACATTAATTGTCCACCCCGAAATGCTGGTTAATAATCGCAGTTCTGCACTGGATAATTAACAAACATAAACACAAATGTATGCAATTATATTGTAAATAGTCTAAATAATAATGATTAAAACAAATAAAAAATATATATACATAAAATAGATAAATGAGATACTGCTGCTTTGATGTGCTAGAAGTTACCAAAACAGCAGTATCTGACAGATTCAAACGGATTACAATATCACATTCAATTGCGCACGCATCAGATCCTTATCTGATGAGCTTCCGCCATAATATAAGGTGTAACTCCCACTCTTGGCAGCAAGTCCTTCTTCACTTTCATCGTAGAAGAGAAATGCCTCGGGATTGACAGTCAGTTCTACCTCGATGGTTTCGCCCGGTTCCATATAGAGACGTTTGAATGCACAGAGTGATTTCATCGGAGCCATTGGATCATTGTTACGTTTCACATAAAGTTGAACGACTTCATCTCCACCACGTTCTGAGTGGTTGGTGACGGGAATCACCACCCTGAGGCCCTCGTTTGCAACCACCTCTGTGCTACTGAGAGTCGCTTCACCATAGCTGAAGCGGGAGTAGCTCAGTCCGTGTCCGAAGGGGTAGAGTGGTTCCTCCTGCATGTAGCGGTAGGTGCGTCCCTCCATGTTGTAGTTCTGGAAGCCCTGATGTTCCGGGTTGTCGGCCGGTTTCAGTGCATTGTCGAGCTGAGCGGTCGATTTGTAAAAGGTGACGGGAAGTCTGCCGGCGGGGTTGTAATCGCCGAACAGCACATCGGCAACGGCTGCACCTGCAGCCTGTCCGCCATACCATGCCGCCAGCAGGGCATCATAGTTTTTCTCATCTTGTTCCAGGGCTACTGCACTGCCCGAGCAGAGCACAAAAATGATTGGCTTGCCTGTTTTCCGCAAACTCTCCAGCATGCGTCGCTGCACATCGGGTAATTCAATCCTCTCGCGGTCACCACCCTTGAATCCTTCGGCACTGACCGGCATCTCTTCACCCTCCAGTCGTGGGGAGAGACCACCGGCGTAGATGATGACATCTGTCTCCATGAGCCGTTCGGTAAGCTCATCAAACTGTGCCAGTTCTTTTTTGAATACCGAAAAATCGATGCTCACCCGTCGTCCGGTCTGTGCGTGATCGAGTCTTACTTCATATACTTTTCCCTGAACGGCTTTTATACTGTACTCAGAAGGGATGAATGCCTCTCGTCCTGTTTGTGACATCACTTCACGGCCATCGATGTAAAGGGTATAACTGTCTGAAGTGCGGGCCGAGAAGACAATCTCGCCACTGTAGGGTGCAGTGAAATAACCGGTGATGCGGGTAGCCGTATTCTCCATGTTCACACCCTGAGCCAGGGCAGTGCCACCGGAGTTGTTGTAGTGGATACCTTCACTGTTCACTTCGCTGGTCACCGGACTACCTTCAAACTGGTTGTTGTTGTAGAAGGCAACATGCAGCCCCTTACTCTTCTCCTCACCACTGGTGAAATACTCGTAGAGCGAGGTGCGCACCCATGGGTCTACCAGATCGCTTCCCCTCTCGTAGATGATCTCGGCGTCGGGCAGCTTAGCCCGGATGCCATCGAGGATGGTTACCGTCGATGAGGGAATTCCGTTGTAGTTTCCCCACTGCATCACGCTGTCAGCTGCGTTGGCTCCAATTACCGCCACTTTTTTCAGATCCTTGCTCAGCGGTAACAGATCGTTGTTGTTTTTCAGCAAGGTCATCGATTCACGTGCCACCTTTAGTGCCAGCTCTCTGTGCGCATCTGAGTCAACGATATCGGGTTTGAGGTTGCTCCAGGGCACTCTCTCAACGGGATCGAGCATCCCCAGCTCAAACCAGCCACGCAAGATGCGACGCAGCGATTGGTCGATCTGATCCTCGGTGATCAGATCCTCTTCCACTGCCTTCACCAGGTGTTCATAGACACTTCCACATTCCAGGTCGGTGGTGTGAATCACCGCATCGGCAGCGGCTGATTGGGGATCGGGATGGGTGCCGTGGTTCTCAGGGATGAAAAAGTCGTTGATCGCCCAGCAATCGGAGACCACCATACCCTTATATCCCCATTCTCCCCGGAGGATGTCCAGCATCAGACTGCTACTGCCGCAACAGGGTTCTCCATCGAGGGCGTTGTAGGCACACATCACCTGCTTGACATTGCCCTCGTCGATCAACGCCTTGAATGCCGGTAGGTAGGTCTCCCAGAGGTCACGTGCCGACACGGATGCGTCGTAGGAGTGGCGGTTCCACTCGGGGCCGCTGTGCACGGCAAAGTGCTTGGCACAGGCATAGGTTTTGTAATAGTCGGGATCGTCTCCCTGCAGACCCTTTACAGCGGCTACACCCAGTCGCGCCGTCAGGAAGGGATCCTCTCCGTAGGTCTCCTGTCCCCGTCCCCAGCGGGGATCACGAAAAATATTGATATTGGGTGTCCAGTGGCTGAGTCCATAATATCTACCCCGGTTGTTGTTCCGTAACGCCTCATGGTGTTTGGCCCTTGTTTCGTCAGAGATGATGCTGAATGTCTCCAGGTGGCCTGGTTCATTCCAGGTGGCAGCCATACCGATTGCCTGGGGGAATACGGTTGCAAGACCGGCACGTCCCACACCATGGAGGGCTTCGTTCCACCAGTCATATGCTGGTATGCCCAGTCTGGGTACTGGTTTGGAAGCATTCACCATCATCCCGGCTTTCTCTTCCAGTGTGAGCAGGCTAATGAGGTTCTCCACCCTTTCCTCCATGGGTAGATCGGGATTTTGAAACGGATAGGCATATTTTTCCTTACAGCCTGACATTATGATGATCCCGACAATAAATAGGATCCAGATAATCTGTTTGTTCATTCCTGCAGTAGTTTTTAATTATTATGTTCTGTTTCTGTAACAATTGATCTCTCCTCTTCAATAAAACCTTGCTTCAATGTAAAACAGGGCATAACGCCAGTTGCATCGGTGCACGAACCCTAAGCCGACAGATGATTTGTGTACGTGCACAAAGTTGAAAAATTATTAATAGTCAATATAGTGTCAACAGCTTTTCAGTTGATTTTCCAGACCAAAACTCCGGCAGTAGGAATCACTCTTTCACCAATAATTATTTCTGTTTTTTCGGGCAGTTCAATTCTATAGGGTGCGTCTCTGTAGTTCATTGCAATGCCAAAGCCATCGCGGTATTCTACCAGTATTCCCGGGGGATAGTTCTCGACTGCGATTTCCAGACGGTCATATAGTTTCTTAAGCACGGCCAGCTCCAGATCACCCTCCTGGCTGTCGGCGCCCACATAGGTAACGCTGCCTTCTGCCAACGGGTGGAAGGTGACAGCCGATTTCCCGGCGTAAAAGTCACCTTGGTAAGATGCCCAGCTTTCAGTCTCACTCGATGGTTGCAGGATGTCGCCCCAGCTGTTCCAGCTGTAGTTACTGCCTTCCATCTCAACCTTGCCCGGATCATAGGATTGAGGCAGGTCGTAGAAGGCTATCTCACCGCCAATCAGTTTGTAGATGGGCTCTGCGTGCTTTGCTTCCCAGAGGTGACCCAGTTCGTTCTGGTGACCGCTCCTACAGGAGATGATCAGGTTCCCTCCGTTTTCAGCGTATTGGGTCAGTTTTCTGATTAGCTCGAGGCTCATCTGTTGGTAGGCAGGTACTACTATCACAGGGTATGCAGTGAAATCAGCGTTCTCACGGATGAAATCGACGGGGGCACCGAAAGATTTCAGCGCGCGATAGTATTTCAACAGATGTGCTTCGGTGTTCCAGTGCTGTGTCTGTTTGTTCTGTTCGATGGCTACAGTGTTGTCAGGATTATAGAGAATGGCTGTTTTTCTCTTTAGATATGGTTCTGGCTGCTGATGAAGTGAAGCATTTTTCCTGAGCAATCCGATTTCACTGATAAACTGCTGGTATTCGATGCCACCGCCGGTGGGAGTGACACCATCGGGACCAACGATACCGTAATGATATTGCTCAAAACCATAGATCGGTGCCCGGAAGCGGTAGGTGCAGGTGAACCGGCTTCCTCCTGCAAAGACATGCCAGAGCCAGAGTCGCACGGCACCGGGCAGAGGTTGTGAGTTGACCGTACCCCAGTTCACCTGACCCGGTTGCAGTTCCATCACCCCGTAGAGAGGTGTAAGGGGACGGAAATAGTCGTTGGCCATCGCTATGCGGGAATACTCTCCCACGCGATAGCCCTTTTCTCCTATTCCCTTATGTTCACCGTAAACCATGTAGCGTGTATAGGTGATGAAATCGAGCTCCTTGTTTGCACCGATAAAGCGGGCATCATACATCGGGATGAAGTTGGTGGTGATCCACTGTTGGGGAGAGATCTGTTGTCGCAGCGTACGTGCCTGTGCATCGAGGAAGGTGGTGGTTTCTTGGTCACAGAAGCAACTGTGATCGAGACGCTGATAAAGGTTCATGCCCCATTGTTGGTGTTTGGGCAGGTTGATCTGGTTGAAATCGCTGTAGGTGCCGCTCCAGAAGTTGGTACCCCAGGCATGATTGAGCGCTTCAATGTTGATGTATTTTTCTTTCAACCAGGCTCTGAAACGTTTTTGCGCATCTTCACCATAGTCTACCGTAGAGCGAGGTTCATTGTCCAGTTGCCAGCCGATGACCCGTTCATCCTGACCGTAACGCTTCGCCAGCTCGGCAATCATCTTCATGGAATAGGTGCGGTAGTACTCATTTGAGAAAGAGGCATGTTGTCGCGATCCGTGGTCAAAGCGGGTGCCATCTTCATTTGTGATGAGGATATCGGGATGATTGCGTACCAGCCAGACGGGTGGTGTGGCAGTAGAGGTGCAGAGAATCACCTTGAGGTTCTGTCTGGCAGCCAGCTCGATGGCCCTGTCGAGCCATCCGAAGTCGTATATCCCTTCTTCGGGTTCCAGTTGTGCCCAGGCGAACTCGGCAAAATGGGTGAACTCGAACCCCATCTCGGCCATCTTCTTCAGGTCTCTTTCCCATTGCGATTCATCCCAGTGTTCGGGATAGTAATATGCACCTACGGTTGTCAGTTGATGGTCGGGGAAATAGTCCTGTCTATCCTGTGACTGGAGCAGGAGGCTTATCATACAGAACGTCAGGAGTGATGCGATATGTTTCATGTGAATCAAACTGTTAATTTTCATTGGGATCAGTGACCTGCAGCTACAAATATAACAGATTTATTTTATTTTTCAACACCAAGCGGTAGGAGAATTGATGCAACAGAAAAGTTATTTTATGGAAATAGAGAAAAAGTTTGTTTCTTTGCAAAGCTAACTACAGGATTGGATGGCCATTGCTGTTTTTTTTTTGAAAGTGACCTTTAAATAAACCGAAATGCAACGGAAAGCCCGCATCAAGGATATTGCAGAAATGGCCGGCGTATCAGCCGGCACTGTCGACAGGATCCTGCATAACAGGGGAAATGTATCAGAATCTGCCCGTAAGGCGGTAGAGGAGGTGTTGAAGAAAGTGAATTACAAACCCAACATTCATATCTCCGGGTTATCGCTGAAGCGCAAATACAAGGTGGTGATCACCACGCCAGGTGTCACTGAAGGAGAGTATTGGGACAGCATCCATTCCGGCATACAACACGCACTGGAGGAGTATGAGAATATTCGTGTGAAGTGTCTGGTGCATACCTACAACGAGTTTGATGTCTACTCCTGTCGTGAGGTGTATGACCGCATTGTAGAGATCGACGCCGACGGAGTGATCATCGGGCTTACCTTTAAAGAGGAGACACTAAGGCTCACCCGGCTACTGGAGGAGAGGGGTATTCCTTACATCTTCGTGGACTCCACCATGGACAACAGCTCACCGCTGGCATTCTTCACCTCCGATCATTACATGTGCGGTTATCTGATGGCCAAGCTAATCACCTCCATCATCCCGGCAGGTACCGATATCGGCATGTCGCAAGCTGTACGCATCGGCGATGAGAGTGCCAACACCAGTATCCTGCGCAAAAAAGGGTTTCATGACTATCTGACGCTAAAGAAAATCACCAATAACATACTAAAAATTCCTTTTTCAGCCTTTGAACCGGAAAAGAATGAAGCCTGGATGTCTGATTTCTTCAGGAACCAGCACACGGTGGGAGGGGTGGTCTTCTTCAACTCCCGTGGGGGATTGCTGGCTGACTATTTTGCAAGGAACAACGTCAATAACATTCACCTGATCGGGGTGGACCTGACCGTTTCCAACGTGAGAGGGCTCCGGGAGGGATATATTGATTTTCTGATTGGTCAGGAGCCTGAACACCAGGGTTTTCTTGCCATGAAGACGATGATCGAATACCTGATTTACAGGAAGCCGATGAAACAACGGAACTATGTGCGTCTGGATATCCTGACACGTGAGACGATTGACTTTTACAAGGAGTTCAATTACTGATACAGGGCGTTTTTACAATGCAACGAAAAATCCGCATCAAGGATATTGCCGAAATGGCCGGGGTATCGCCCGGCACGGTAGACCGTATCATTCACAACAGGGGACGTGTGTCGGAGTCGGCCCGTATGGCTGTTGAGGAGGTGTTGAAGAGGGTGAACTACAAGCCCAATATCCACATCACCGGATTGTCGTTGCGACGCAAGTACAAGGTGATCATCACCACCCCCGATGTGATGGAGGGGGAGTATTGGGAGAGCATCCATCAGGGCATCCGGAAGGCATTGCAGGAGTATGAGAATATCCGCATAAAATATTCTGTCTATACCTACAATCAGTACGATATCAACTCCTGCCGGCAGGTCTATGACGAGATTGCGGAATTGGAAACCGATGCGGTAATCATCGGCACCACATTCAAGGAGGAGACGGTCAGGCTGGCCAGGAGACTGGAAGAGAGAGAGGTTCCCTATATGTTCGTAGACTCAACGGTGGAGAACACATCCCCGCTCGCATATTTCACATCAGATCACTACGTCTGCGGCTATCTGATCGCCCGGCTGATCACCTCCATCACCACAAAAGGATGCCGCATCGGGATGCTTCAGGCGTTGCGTATCGGCGATGAGAGTGCCAATACCAGTATCCTCCGAAAGCAGGGATTTGCCGATTATCTGAGGGAGAGAGAGATCACCTCTGAAATCGTACGGATACCCTTTACAGCCATGGAACCTGAGAAGTATGACGAACAACTCGATCTCTATTTTCAGGGGAATCACCATTTTGGCGGAGTGGTGGTGCTCAATTCCCGGGGTGGCATCCTGGCTGATTACTTTTCAAGAAAAGCTATAAGGAATATTCGATTGATTTGTGTTGACCTTACCCGACCCAATGTAGAGGGACTTAAAAGCGGGGTCATCGATTTCCTGATTGGTCAGGAGCCCGAGCGACAGGGATTCCTGGCCATGAAAACGCTGTTGGAGTACCTCATTTATCGCGGTCCCGTCAAAGCACAGAACTATGTCAGCCTGGATATCCTGACCAGAGATACCATCGATTTTTACAACCGTTTTAATTTTATCTCATGACCTGCCGGTAGAACCGTACACCTCTCAGCGGTCTGTTGTTTCCGACAAAACGATGTGCCGGCTAATCCCCGGTAGATGCAACTCCCGGAGCCCCTCAGCAACAAAACATGCTATTTGTCGTGCTCCTTTTTCCATGGTGTGCGTATCATCCTGCAAACCCTCCGGCTTCACCGGATCAACACCCGGTTCCACCCAACGGTAGTAAGGTTTTGATGCCTCATCACCCAGCATGGTGACAAAATCACGCGTCCTGAGGTTGATGTCTATCATTAGAACCTGATGCTCCCTGGCCACTTTCCGCATGATTGCCGGATATCCTTTCAGCCGGTCATCGACCAGGTTCCCCTCCACAAAGGTGCGCATGACGACTGAGGTGAGCAGGACAGGGATCGCTTTTTTCTGCCGCACCTCCTGAATCATCTTCAACAGGTTCTCTTCATATGCCTGGTAGGATGCGTGTCGCTCAGGACGTGTGGAGGAGTCGTTGTGACCGAACTGAATCAGTACGATATCACCGGTGTCGGTTTCATTGAGCAGCCGTTCCCATCGGCCTTCAGCGATGAAACTCCTGGTGCTTCTGCCACCAATGGCATGGTTGACTACGGTGATCTGGCTGTCGAGAAACAGGGGCAGCATCTGCCCCCATCCTCTGATCAAGCCGTCTCTCTCTTCGTTGTATGTCTGAGCAGTTGAATCGCCGGCAATCAGAATTTTTGCCGGTTTATCGGTTGCTTTGAAAGAGGATATGATGAGTACCCCCAGTAACAGATAGATAATTTTTTTCATTTTCCTGTCGGATATGCCTTTTCATAAATATCGATCTCCACGATGCGAAGCTGTCCTTTCACATCTCCGACATTGGTATCGCGATAGAGATCAAGCTCTTTCGTGCCGGTGATCTCCACGATCTCTCCAAAAGCGTCCTGGTCGCTGCTCTGTCCGATCAGTCGCACCTCGACGAAGCGTCCCGTAGTGGGTTCAATCGGTATGGCGACATAGCCGAGGCTCTTTTCCGTTTCACCTTCATATACCTTTTGCTCATCCACATAGATCTCGATGGGATAACTTCTCATGCGCCAGCCGGTGAGCTTCAGTTCGATCTCCGAGATCAGGGCATCCCGTTCCAGCTCATAGCGTATCCATCCGGTGGAGAGCTTCCCGTCATTGGTCCACTCGGAGAGCTCATTGTCATCGAAGCTGTTTCTCACGCTTTCAGGATTTGATGCTGCCACAGCATCCAGGATCGAGATCTGATTGCGTGAAATGGTGAAGGATTCACCTCCTGTCACTTCACCCCTGCCCATGTAGCTGGGAAGGTGGTCGGCACTGATGTATGTAGTCAGACCTTGTTTCTCGCTGAAAGGGCTTGAACTGAAGGCGAGTGACGCCGGTGATAGCCCTACCGCCGTAGCGGTTAAACTGATGTCACCACTTTTGGTGGTGGAGCGAATCAGGACGCGATTGATGCCACATTCCACCGGCAGCTCTTTTGAAAGGATATAATTATCCGGTCCCTGTGCTATGCCTCCTCTCCATTCAGCCGGTCCTGCAAGATCGAAGGTGATCATGTTGTTTGCCAGCGGGCAACGGTTTCCTTTACGGTCAACAACCTCAATCTCTGCCAATACCAGATCGGCACCATCGGCCTTGAAACCGTTCGGCGCCTGAATAAGGGTCATCCGGATGGCTGCCGGCTCGCCGGCAGTGGTAAGCCGATGACGGCTCATCTCCTTTTTGTCGGCATCGTAACTGACTGCCTCAATGCTCCCCGGTTCCCATTGTATGTTAGTGAATGTGAACAGGAAATGATTGCTTCGCTCTCCGAACCCTTTGGAGGTGCCATTGACGAAAAGCTCCACCTTTTCTCCCGTAGAAACCACATAGATATCTTTTTGCGTATCGGGTGAATAGTTCCAGTGCCCCACGATGTGTGTGCGGTGGTTCGCGATGTCAACCCATCCGTCCCACATCACCCGGTGTGCGAAGTAACCATCCTTCGGAATGCGCATCGGATCGGTAACGCCACTGCGGCGATAGTTTTCCTCTCCCCTGAAATGAGTGTTGCTGTCGGAGAAGATGATCTTTGCACCACCTGAGCTGACCCTTTTCCCGGTGCCGGGACGAATTCTGAAATAGTCGTGCCACCTCCTCACCAGCTCAACGGCAAAGGAATCCTGGTTGCGGTTATAAGAGCTGGCGTTCTGACCTTTATAGAGCGGACCAGCTCCGTTCTGATGATAGGGGTAGGAGTGGTTATCCCAATATTTTCGCAAGCCTTCATCCCTGGAGTATTCGGTTGCCCACATGGGATGTCTGGCACTCTTATTGATATAGAGCATTTCACCTCCATATTCCGCCAGTTTGCTGTCGAGCATCTCCCGTGAACCGATGGCTCTTCCTCCATATGGATCATACAGATTGCGAACCGCGATCATATCGGCCATATGTTCCTCACTGATCGATTCATTTCCGCTCTCGTAGAAGATGATGCTGGGGTTGTTCCGGTTGTAGATGATGGCATCGCGCATCAGTTCCACCCGCTGCTCCCATTGACGGCCTCCCGCATCGCGCTCCGCATCACCGGCCGGCATGGCCTGGATCAGTCCCACCCGGTCGCATGATTCCACATCCTGTTTCCAGGGAGTGACATGCATCCAGCGCACCAGGTTGCCGTTGCCCTCCACGATCATCCGGTTGCTGAAGTCGCTCAGCCATGCAGGCACCGACATCCCTACCGATGGCCATTCGTTGCTGGTGCGCTGTGCGTAACCCTTGAGCTGTATCACGCGATCGTTAAGCCAGACCATTCCATCTGCAAAGCGAGTCTTCCGGAAACCGGTAGGTGTAGTGACCCTGTCAATCGGTTGGTCATCCACGAAGAGCGTAGTATGTACATTGTAGAGGTAACCATAACCCCAGCTCCAGAAGTGCAGATCGTTCACCTTGCCGGATACCTTTGCCATGATGGTTTCCCCCGGCTCCACCGTGATCTCCTCACCGGATACCTCATGAATGATATTTCCCTCCATATCTTCAATAGTCATTCCAAAACGGAATGTACGAGTGTCGTCATGCTCATTCTTAATTTCAGACTCTGCGGAAATGTTGGCACTTCTCTTGCGCACGTTGATCTCACGGGCATAAACATAGGTACCGGTAGTCTTCAGGTTGCTGTATAACGGCAATGTCTGGTAGAGCTTGTTGGAAACATGCAGATAGACATTCTTGGGGATCCCGCCGTAGTTGGCATTGAAATTACGGTCGTTCCACTGATAGTGCTGATCTGTTGCACGCTCCCTATAACTCCATGAGTTGTCGATGCGCACGGCCACCACATTCTCTTTGTTATAATTGAGGTGATCGGTGATGTCGAAACCGGCAGCCATCACACCATTTTCGTGCAGGCCGATCGATTTGCCATTGATATAAAATTCACCACCAAAGCGGATACCTTCAAACTCGAGAAACACCTTTTTTCCCCTGTCGCTTTTCGGTAGACGGAAATGTTTCCTGTACCAGACAATGGTGTCGGTATGCTTATCGATGGCTACCCTGAATGCTTCATCTTCATTGAACGCACGTGGAAGGGTGATTTCCTTCCACGTGGCATCGTTTAATTTGGGATCGTAGCCGTTGGTGACATCACCAATATGCAACAGCCACCGACTGTTGAAATTGTACTTAACCCGATCGCTTTCAGTTTGATCGGGCATCGCAAACAGCGATTGAAAAAAAGAAGATAAGAGAAAAAGTGATAAAATCAGTTTGAATTGTTTGTTCATTGCTGCTTTGTTTGCCTTTTGTTGTTTTTGATCATTGATTCATCTCCTGAATCAACTTTTTTCAGGGTGAAACCTCTTCCAACTCCGTGATGGTCACCGGGCCCAGCAATCCAGATGGCATCACCTCCCAGATATCGAACTTCGTAGGCTGATAGGTAATGCTCACAAAATTGATCTCATGGAATATCCGCCACTCCACACCTCTCCGGTCAAAGTCGGCAATGCGGTTGGCGGCCAGGTTGGTTACCTCAACCTCTATGCTGTTCTCTCCCTCTGTTAACAGGGATCCTATCCTGGTTTCGAAAGGAACGGCATAGAGTGTATCGGCAACCTCTCCGTTGATGCGTACCACAGCACTTTCACGTACATCTCCCAGCGAGAGGAGATATTCTGCGGCTGGGTTTTTCCGGATATCAAATGTCAGACTGTAGCGACCTCTCCCCATGTTCAGTTGCAGATCATCGTGACCCAGTTCAGTCCAGGAGTGAAGGCTGTCGGGTGTAAATGTCTCTTCTATGGCAGGCTCACTCTCGATGAAGGAGAGTTGCCATCCGCGGTCGAGTTGGATGGTCTTATCAGCAGGCTTATAATAGCTCCACTTTTCCGCCTCTACAGGGTAGTTAAACGTTTTTACAATCATCGATTCACCCGGTTTGAGCTGCAGGTAGACCTCTGTTCTGCCGTTGTTCTTCCGCAGCGCAGCAACACCTTTCCTGCCAGTCATCGGATCAAAGAGCATTGCACTTTCTGCGTCAACACCCAGTGTCACCCATCGCTCCACGGGATTGTTCTGTAGCATCGCGAGGAAATAGATGTGTCCCTTCTCATGCTTTCTTCTCACCAGCTGACCACCCAGCTTATTGACAAACTGTTCCCTGTTCTCATCCCAGCCGGAGAGCATCTCGCTGTAGTCGCTGCCGGTGATCACGGTTCCTTTTCCCATCTCGTGTTGACCGGTTGTTTCGAAACTGCCCACTTGCGGTAATCCGGATAGTAGATTGTTGAGTTGTTTCCTGCGTTCTTCCAGATCGTATAGGCCCGGTACATCGGACGGGTAGTGGTCCGAGAAGAGAATGGTTGCTCCCTGTTCGGTCAGACGGGTAATCTGCTTCATCGTTTCCAGTGGGATCCGTTTCACTGCCGGCAGGATCAGTGCCTTATAGGTTGTGCCTCCCTCGGTTTTGAGCAATCCGTTTTCCACCGTTGTGGTCTGCAGAAAGCGGTCGGAGATGTAATCCAGGTCGAATCCGCTCTGCATGATCCGGTCTACCGCATCGCCAAAGTCGGGCAATTGCTCACGCATCCCATGGATGGCGAAAGTGGTGAAGAAGTAGCCTCTCTGTTCGTGCCATATATCCTGAATGGGCAGGTAAAGCAGGAAGTCGTTGTCCGGTAGTCCGCTCTGCAGGAACGACTGCACCCGGGTGATATAGCTGAAGAACGCAGGAGCATCGTTCCAGTAAGGATTGGTGGGCGACATATCCACCGAAGCGTAGAATTTCCATCCGGGCCATGCTGCTTCTTTTGGAGAGTAGGTGGTGCCATGAAAGAAGACACGGTTCACACCGGAGGTAAACATCTGATCGATCTCCGGTTTTGCCTGTGAGAGCGATGTGCGGAAGTGCTCCGTGAGCCATGTGAATGTCTCTGATGAGGTGTAGGGCTTTCCTGTTATGTGCGCTGCCGAAGAGGCATACTTCAGGATGGTGGGATCACTGTCGTTCTCCTTGCGGATGGTGTCTTTTCTCAGGCCTGGTATGTCAAAGTCGGTGATACCGAACGATTCGCATTCCGGTATGTCAACTGCTGCGTAGAGATCAATCAGGTTGGCCGGTGATCCATGTGCCTGGTTGCGTGTCTTCACGCCGTGACCATGTGCCCATTCTGTCCATGGGATGGTAAAATTTTCCAGCAGGATCTCACCCACTGTCTCGCGATAATCGGCAATGACCCTGGCTGATTGCTCTGTTTCCCCATTGGCAAGCAGGTCGGTGAGATAATCCTGTAATTTGTAGTTTCTCCTTTTTTCAAACTCATCCAGCAGGGTGGGGGTCCAGTCGGCCCCATACACCTCATAGGAATCGTTGAAGAAGGTGTTCGGAAAGGGTGTGCTGTTTTCCGCAAAAGCCTTGTCGAACCTGGCGAGATACCGCTCCACGGCATCTTTGTTCAGGTGATCAAGTACATATCCCTCTCCGCCGGGAGCAGCCCGCTTCACCTGTTGTCCGGTCTTACCCACAAAGAGAGCAATCAATCGCCAGCTATCACCTTCGGGAGCTACCCAGTCCAGATTGCCCTCCTCATCCACCTTGTCGGTGAGATCCAACACCTCACCCTCATCGCCATAAGCCATCAGCTTATCCAGCCGTGCAGTTGCTCTCTGCCGCTCTGCTATCACTTCCACAGGACCTTGCAGACGCTCACCACCCGAAAGGGAATAGCCCCTGAAGAGCACCCTTGTGGCTGCCTCCTCCAGACTCACCTCCGGACCCCCGAAGGGCCATCCTGTACCGTTGTTCATATCAACCCCCATTCCCAGCCGGGATGATTCAGAGATGATAAAGCCGAGCATATTCATCCACTCTGTTGAGAGATAGTTGATATAGTGCTCTTCTCTTCCTTTCACTCCATAGATGGGTGTTATTTCCACGCCGCCGATACCGGCTTCGCTAAGCGTTTCCAGGTTGTAGGTGATATTTGTCGAATCCAGATCGTTGCCCATCCACCACCAGCGTGTCCAGGGCTTGATTTCATTTGTCTGTTCAGGCCAGTCGGTATCAGCTGCCCGGTTATTGCATCCGGCAAGCAGCATTGTGAGTGTAGTGAAGAGTAGTGCAATTTGCTTTTTCATTTTCCTTATTTGTTGTTTATTTGATGTTAGATAGTTACAACACGACACCCTTCAATTCATCAGGGGCATCTTTTGTTTCAATTTTGAGGCGTTCTCCTTCATTCCTGGTAAGATCCTCAATCAGTGACAGCTTCAGTTCAAACTCAGGGTTGAACAAATGTGAATTCATATACTGCAGGATGGAGTAATAGAGCTGGTCGGCAACGGGCCTGTTTTGTTTGTCGCTCTGCAAGTCGGCACTGCATACAATGATGCGTCCCTTCCCAATGCTGGCTTCGAACAGCATTCCCAGTTTACGATTGATAAACCAGGTGTCGATCGGTTGAATCAGTGGCCGGAAGTCAGCAGGGAAGTTATTCAATTCCATCACCTGTGCCCGGTGAATCAGTTCCCACCATTGCAGTCCCGTGTAGTAATCAGTGGGGAACGCTCTGAATATGGGATGATGATCGTTGACAAGCGTTCCTACCGTATGGGGCGGACGCATCTTGAACCAGGAGGTGTTCCAGAATGCCGGGGTCATGTATTGTACCACCTCTTTGCCCTGTTCCACCTTGTCTGCCAACAACAAAAGTACCTTGCCGCCATTGTTGAGTATCTCTTTCGTTCTGTCATCTAACCGGTCAGTCACATGGATATCATCACTCTTTACCGTTGGTAATTGCGCTGGATAGACCCAGAAGTCCCAGTTGTTAGTGATCGCTGTTCCTTCAAACCATATCTTAAGATTCAATTTTTGTGCTTTCTCAATTGAACTAAGAGTCAATGAGATGCTACCCAGCTGTTGAGCATTTCCCAGATGGATATCAGCTGGAGGAAGCTCTCCCTGTGCCACGGGTAGACCCTCGGCATAGCTAACCGACCAGTGTACCACCTGCTGTTGTAGTTCCTCTTTTCCGAAGTGGGCAACCTCGATGTCGGCTTTCAGCGTTTCATTGTTCCTGAAAATGAACCGATCCATCCGGGAGAGCAATACCGTGGGTGCAGAGAACTGCCGGAATTCCGCTGCATCGATATAACCTTTCTCCTCCCAGAAGGCATTCAGCAACCCTACCAGGGCGGTACCCTGACCCGAATAGTCGTTCAGGCTGAGCAGCTGAAATCCTGCATATCCGGGTGTGCGAAGAGTCTTCTCAATCTCATGCTTGTAGCAGAGTGCCTGGAGCTTACCTGAGGCCATCAGAAATTGGGCACTCTGATCACCCATGTTACGGTCTGTGAGATCCTCTCTGAACAGCTCAAAGTTGCGTGCTCTCATCACCCCGGTATAGCGGTCAATCTCCCTGAAATCGGGAAAGACACACCATTGACCTGTTTCGTGTGAGACAAAGGGTTGTTTGACCGTATCGATCCTGGCTGTGAAATCAGATCGGGAATCGGGCCGTTGATTCCATTCCAGGCCCCGTGCTCCTGCTTTGACATGAAACTGGTTCCTGGGTTGCCATGCCCAGCTGCCACCAACGGAAGCACCGGTATAGACCCTGCGGGGATCGGTCTCTTTCCAGTAGTCAACAAACCGGCTGACCCAGGAGACCCATCGTCCGCGTGGCTCGTTGCCGATGGCAAACATGCAGAAAGAGGGGTAATTGCCATACCGTTTCACAATCCGCCTGGCCTCCTCCCAGAGGTAGTCATCAACCGGACGGCCGTCACCGAGCGAGGTGCCATGGTTGGGCCAGCTGGGACCTTCGGGCTGCAGGTAGAAGCCCACGAGATCGGCTGCCTCCATGGCTGCTTCGGGAGGACAGTAGGAGTGAAAGCGCATATGGTTGAATCCGTAACTGCGACAGATACTGAACACCCTTACCCATGACTCCACATCCATGGGAGCATAACCTGTTAACGGGAAGACACAGTTCTCCACCGTGCCACGCAGCATGGTTTTTCTTCCGTTGACATAGAAATATTTCCCTTCGATGGTGAAATCCCTCATGCCGAAGCGGGTTTTTTTTAGATCTTTTCCCTCCTTTGTCGTCAGGGTAGCGGTGAGGCGATAGAGGTTGGGATCAAACTCATCCCAGGTGAGAAAATCGTCTCCCATCGGCAACTCCATCTCCACTGTGGTGATTCCGTTGACTGCATTGAATGATTGGGTGACAGGTGCAATCTTATCATTTCTATCGCTGTTGAAACTCTCAGCCTCCAGCCTGATTGTACCGGATGCCTTTCCATTCAGATTGATCTTAACGACGGCTCTCTTCCCTTGCAGATCGGGGTAGACCTGCATATCTTCGATGTAGGTCCGGGGTGTCGACTGCAACGCAATTTTACCCACTATCCCGTTCCAGTTTCCCTGCGTCTGGTCGGTGATGCTGTGGGAATCTTTCCCCACATCGATCGATTTTGTCCGGTTGTCGACACGGATGGTAATCCTGTTGCTGCCGGGTGTCACATAGTCGCTGATCTCATAATGGTGAGGAACCGACAGGGAGTTTTGCATCCCCACCTTTCTGTTGTTGATCCAGAGGAGGGTCTCCGTATGCGGGCGTTCCAGAAAAAGGAAAACTCTTCTCCCTTTCCAGTCGGATGGAATGATGATCTCTTTTTGATACCATGCCGCCCCCACGTAATATTTCACCGGAGTGAGCCAAAAGGGGAGTTTCAGATTTTCCTGCTCACGATATTTCTCCAGTCGCGGGTTATAAAAGAAAGAGCTGTCGTAGATGCTTGCTGTCCACTGCGTGTGCAACGTCACATCATCACCCTTACGGTTTTCTGCCATTGAACCGGGCAGATAGATTTCGTCGGTCAACCAGTCAGAGAACCATTTCTCTTCAATCCCCCTCTCCTCTCTGTCAATTTGAAAGCGCCAGTTACCTGACAGATCTTTCTCAATTACCTGCCCTGTCAACAACGGGATGTTGAGCAATAGCACTACCTGGATAAGGATGAGTTGTAAATGTGATCTAATGCCCATGATAAGTAAGTTCTTTTAATCTGTTCCACTCCTTTCGGGTGATGCAAAAAGCGGTACCATGTCTGGTGCCCTGCGGAAATGAGATCTGTTCCGAGACATCTTCCCATGTAACACCATCTTTGGAGCGTATGGCTCCATATTGTTTCTCGGTGTATTTATCGAAATAGACATAGACATACTCTCCAATACGAAGCGGGGAGGGTCCTTCCGCCCATGCATCGCCGGAGATGTTTTCAGAGACAGTCAGGGGAAATTCTTTTTTCAGGTCTTCAGTAAAGACCACCCTCAGGTTCTTTTCTGCCGGTGCCGAGTTTTCATTTTTAACGATCATCCAGTATTTCCCATCCTGCTGTATGATAGCCGCATCGATCACGCTAAAACCGGGATCAAAGAAAAGCTTCGTGTCACTGAAGGTCACAAAATCCCTCGTGGTGACGGCATACTGGCGGTGGTTAAGCCCCTTCTCTCTTTCTGATGTGGTCAATTCCGGAAACTTACCGGGGATGGTGGAAGCCCAGACAATATAGAAGAGATCATCCTCCACATCATAGAAGAGTTCGGGTGCCCAGCTGTTTCTCGTTTCCGGTTCATGATACATCACCGGTATGGTGCGTTGTTTTGACCAGTGAAACAGGTCGGGCGATGAGGCATATCCAATGTGGCGGTCCCACCATCCGGTGGTCCAGACCATGTGAAAGAGTCCATCCCTGCCCCTGGTGATGCTCGGATCACGCATCAACCGGTCTTTTCCTACTGTTGGCTGGAGCAGTGACTCCCCGTTGTTGAGGGGCTTCCAGCTCAACCCATCGAAGCTATAGGCCAGATGCAGTCCATCTTCACCATTTCCGGTGAAGTAGGAGAAGAGATAGACATCGCTACCTGCCGGAAACGAAACGTCGTTGCTTTCCGTTACCTGTACGGGCAGGTTATCCTCCGAACTGATATCGATCTGATCCATTTGCCAGTTTTCTGCATGCTTCACCGAACCGGCACTCGCGGCATTGATCGTGATATCATTCAGGCTGAAGTGCTCCATCCTGGATTGCTCACTACCCTCCACACTGAGGCCTCTTCTTGCCTTATGGACTGTGATTCCTGAAAAATGGATGTTGTTGAAGCGGGGGATCCCCAGTTCAGGGGGATCAACCGTTTCCAGCATTTTCACCCAGTGAGGGGGTAATTCTTTCCCCTTAAATTCTTCGGGCAGTGCTGAATAACTGTAAGAAGGATTCCAGTTCATGGTGGCTTCGATGGCAGTGCCTACCTCTTCCAACACGATATCTTTCAGGTAGATATGTTCGGTTGTACCTCCCCTGTTCATTGCTGATTTGAAACGGAGTCCCACCGATGTGCCCTTTGCCCTGAGGTCATGTGCCAGAACGTAGCGGATGCCACCTGAGGTCTCACTGCCGCAAGTGAAAAGGCCGCCACCGGCACGTGAAATGCTATTACGGATCACCACGTACTCTGTGGGGCGGTTTACCCGCAGCCCGTCGGCGTCACGTCCCGCTTTGAGGCAGAAATTGTCGTCGTTGCAGTCGATGTCGCAGTTCTCCACCAGT
>CAZBFS010000002.1:0-3600 GCA_964491215.1 uncultured Proteiniphilum sp. | reverse complement strand
GCGTACGATCACCCCGTCTACGGTACAGTAACGGGAATAGAGGAGGTGGATGGTCCAGAAACCTGCTCTTTTGAAGGTGACATCCCTCACGGTGATGTCTTCTGCTTCCGATACCAGGAGTGTCCGTGGGCGTTTGCAGTCATAGTCGACGATCCATCGCAATCCTCTTGCCTCGTAGTCTCTTCTCATCTCCCAGTAGTTGTCCCAGAACGGTTTTCCCTGTCCGTCGATCACTCCCTTACCTGAGATCATCACATCCTGCTCTCCAATCACATTGATCAGCGCCGAGGGCCATACCATCTCAATCCCTGCCACGCGGGTAGGGATGTCGGGATAATCCTCTATCTGCTGGCTTCCCAGCAGGGTTACCCCCTCCGGAATGAGCAGGTGCACCCCCTCTTTCAGATAGATGGATCCGGTGAGATAGCTGCCGGGAGCAAAGGTGACGATGCCGCCCCCTGCGTTAGCACAGGCCTCAATTGTTGCCTGTATAGCATTGGTATTCATTGTTAAACCATCAGCGACAGCACCAAACGAGCAAACATCAAATATCTGTTTTCCTTGTGGTTCACTGCGGGCACCCACATCTTTTGCCCAGGTGAGGTCTGTGATATCGAATCCGGCGAAAAGGGAGATGGGGAGTATCAGTAGTGCGATGATCAGGAGTTTCTTGCTATTCATTTTTTGCTGTTTAGCTTCATCATTTCAATTGCAGTATTGATAATCAGACCCAATCCGTGTTTCTCGTTGTCACCCACGGGACGATTGAAATAGAAAGGGAGATCGTTACTGATGCCCGTCCCAACACATACATTCTTGAACTTACCATCGGATGTGATCTGGGTCTCTTTCAGTGCTTTCCATCCTGCCCTGGCAATTGAGCCGTAGGAGGCGTCAATCCATCCGTTGTTGATGGCTTTAGCAATGCCATAGATATACATCGCTGTCACCGATGACTCATCATAAGAGTCACTCTTGTTCAGCAACTGGTTCCACATCCCGTTGGCATTCTGCCAGCGGGAAGCACCTACGATCTGCTTCTCCAGCATCTCAATCAGTTCCTCACGATCGGGATGACCGGCAGGCATCGCTTCAATCAGATCGGCCAACGAGATGGTGATCCAACCGTTGGCTCTCCCCCAGTATGCCACGCCGTTGCGATCCAGGTCGGCATAGTAACAATGATAATAGAGACCTTTTGTCTCATCCCAAAGATAGCTATCCATCAGGATAAGTTGATTGGCTGCTTCATCGAAGTAGTGCTTGTCTCCCGTGAATTTACCCATCCGTGTGAGAAAAGAGGTAGCCATGTAGGCATCATCCGCCCAGACGGTCATCTCTCTTGGAAAGGTACGGCTTAGTGTGCCATCCTCCAGGCGATCCTGTTCCTCCATGATATGCTTTGCAGCTGTATGGATATAATCGAGGTACTCCTGTCTCTTTTCCAGTTGATATACCTCAATCACAGCAGCACCCATGGCGCCGCAGTCGTCCAACTCCTTCGTGTTCCACAACTGACCAAAAGGCCAGTGCCAGTGATTCCGGTCGTTACGGAATCTCTCCTTAAAGTAGGTGTAGTTTTCAAATCCGAATGCCACATGATTTTTGGCATAATCCACGTATTTCGGTTCGTTGAGGTATTCTCCCAACTTGATCATGGCCATGTCCAGCACACCATTTGAATAGTGCCATTCGGTGAGGGGGCTTTTGAATCTCACATCTCTGCCATCCGGTATCTCTTTGGTGCTGTTGTAAACCACACCATCATCCACGCCCACGAACTGGGTAACAGGTTGCGCCAGGATGTTGTCGGCAATGGTTCTTACAACCTTCTCTTCTGTTTGTTGCCGTGCAGTCAGGGAGAGGCTAAATAGTGAGAGAAGAAAGATGATTCCTGCATTCTTTTTCATTGTCATATCTGTTTTGTGATGTTAATTTCCTTCAGGTTTGGTGACGGAATAAAAAGGTGTCAGAGACACAAAGAAGCTATCCGGGTCATCGGGATGAGCCGGATCGAAAGGGCTGGACCCCTCACGGATATATTCACTGATTGGTATGTTGTTGTCAATAATCCCTTTGATGATACACTTTGCCAGCTGATCTCCCCCATATGCATTGAAATGGGTGTTGTCTGCCAATGCTTCTGTTTGTCCCGGGAAGGTGCCGGCTGGGTAGTGCACGAATGCTCTCTTCGATTGTTCCGGTCCCCATGCTTCATACAAGGTCTTGCTCATCTCATTCAGGTCGATCAGTGGCACCTGCTCCTGCTTTGCCAGCTCTCTCATCGCATCGGGATATTCACCCAGGCTGTTGATAATCCTGTTGTTCTCGTCGAACTGTCTCCGGTGCATGGGGGTGACTAAAACAGGTATACCGCCTTTCTCCCGTGTTCCTGTGATCAGCTGCCTCAGACTCTCCGTGTAGCTGTCGTATGGCCCTTTACCGGGTCCTGTTTGCTTCTGGTCGTTGTGCCCGAATTCGATGAAGAGCCAATCACCCTTTTTCATCTTTGTCAGGATCTTAGCAAAGCGTCCCGCTGAGATGAATGAGTTTCCTGCTTCGCCCGACTCGGCATAGTTGGCCACTGCAATCCGGTCGTTAAGAAAGAGGGGAAGCATCTGTCCCCATCCGCACCAGGGCTCATTGTCCTGATCGGTGACAGTTGAGTTTCCGGCCAGAAAGATGGTTGGGACCTCTGCCTTTTCAATCACCATTTCCAGTAATCCGTGCCGCCTGCCGTTGATCTCGAGGGTGAGCTTCTCATCCCAGTTCAGCTTTCCTATTTCGCGGGGTTTGAGCCTGACTGATCTGTCTCCCGTGATGTCGGTATTGCGGGTGTTTACCACAAATGAGCGTGTGATGGTGGTGCCTGCTTTGGACACCGCGTTGGCAATCATCAAGCGTCGCGATTCAGATCGGATGGTTGTGTGGGTATCACAATGCCGGTCACCCAGCACCACTGTGACGCGGTAGTTTCCCTCCGGCAGCTTCACAGAGAAGAAAAAAGGATCTTCACCCCTTGGTGAACCGAACAGGTCGTAACCATAGGGAGAGTCTTCACCGTAAAGAGTAGATGGGCCTACTGTCTGATACCCCTCTTTTTTTTCTTCACCGAAGTAGAATTTGTAATCACCGGCTTTTGCTCCTACCACTGTGATGACCAATAGTGCGAGCATGATCAGCCGGCAGAAAGATATATTTCTATTCATATTCCCCAACACATTGATCTGTATTATATTATGGCATGTGGAAAAGTTCTTCAAGAGGGATCGATACAGGCGAGTTGTCAGGGTTGGTCTCCATGATGTCGGCCATATAGGCCCACCATTTCTGTACGATCTCCAGTTTTCCCAGATCCTGCGAGGAGCCCTCGCCATCGCTCTTTTGCACGGCAAAAAGCAGATTGGTCTCTTTGTCCCAAAAGATCGAATAATCGGAAACGCCCTCTTTTTTCAACAATGCGCGCATTTCAGGCCAGAGCTCATTGTGTCTTTTCTCGTATTCCTTTTCAAACCCCGGTTTCAGGTACATTTTAAATGCATTTCGTTTCATATTGGTATCGTTTTATTACTGTTTGATGTATTGATTCAATTGTAGGTC
>CAZBFS010000001.1:33961-34627 GCA_964491215.1 uncultured Proteiniphilum sp. | reverse complement strand
CGTGTTCTGCATGTAATCGCGGCGCACCAGCTTCGATTCGGGCATCATACCCAAAGCACCCAGCACCGCCGGATGATCGGAGGTGAAGCGGATATCCATATAGGTGTCGGTTGCATCCTCCGATGCCAGGTAGAGACCATCCTGGTATGCCAGTGGTGAGAGCTTGTCGATCAACTCATCCCAATGCATGTCACGCTGTTGTCCCAGGCGCTCTCTCCACTGCTGGGCTACCGACATGGCATAGTGCCAGTAAGAGAGCTCAAACGGCGGATTGATTGTTTCGGAAGCACGCAGTGTCTCCTGAGCAGGAATAATACCTTTGAGCAGATAACGTCCTTCCAGTTCATCGTAGGTGGCAAATGATGCCATGAAACGGGCTGTCTCTTCCACCAGGAATCCATATTTATCCAGTATCTCCTGTGAAGGATTGTTACGGTAAATCAGTTCAGACATATAGATGAAATGGGGTTGCTGCCAGATCAGGAACGAACCCACTTTTGAAGGAGCCTCCATTGCAGAGGGATCGGTCATCTTCATCCAGCGGGCACCTTCAAACTGCTGACGCTCTGCGATCTCCTTAGCCTTTGGATAGGCTGCGGCATACCAGTCCATACTTCTTTCCAGTAACTCTGTTCTGTTCCACAATGCAAAATGAACAGCATGCCA
>CAZBFS010000001.1:33438-33951 GCA_964491215.1 uncultured Proteiniphilum sp. | reverse complement strand
CGGATAGATGCCTGCCGACTGGATGGCCATCAGGTATTGGGACAATACTACACGACGCTCCAGCTCCGCTGCACGCTCATCGGTGCTTTTCGAGAAGTCAACCACCCCTCCATTTTGCCAGAAGGCAGTCCAGTAGTTGGCTGAGGCACTGAAAGAGTCCATTGTGGGGGTCCCATCGGTTTGCGGAATCTCTTCGGTAAAGGTGCAGGTGAATGCAAAGATGTCGCTTACCGGTGTGAGCACAAAGTAATGTGCCTCCTTCTCGGTGATGGTTGCCTCACCCTCAAACTGCAGATCGATGTAATAGACGGTTGAGTCGAGTGTTCTTTTCAGCAGGTAGGAGTGTTCATTCTGTGCGACAATTTCGGTTTGATGTTTCTGCGGTGAGTCCCAGTCGGTGGCATCGTCGGCATGTCCTCCCGATGGATAAGGAAAGCGCAGGTTCACCTGCATCATCCCCTTGCCGATCAGGGATGATTGAAGTGCCACAGCCAGCTGATCCTGGTCGGGGTG
>CAZBFS010000001.1:9158-33428 GCA_964491215.1 uncultured Proteiniphilum sp. | reverse complement strand
TACCGCTGTTTCCACAACGGCAGAATCTGTGCCGATCATGAAACGACTGTGAATGATCCCCTCCCAGAGATCCAGCTCCTGGTTCAGACCGGTTATCTGTTCTGGTTGCAGTTTGTTACCCTCCCTGTCAGTCAGCTCCAGTCCGATGTATCCTAGATGCAGGCGATGTGGGTTAACCCTGAAATAGTCAGCGGCATCCTGGCTTCTGCCCGGCTCATTGAACTGTACCGCGTAGGGTTCATCCCAACCCCTGAAATTGTAATCCTTGAGTGTCTCTTCAGTGGTGAAACCCTCAACATTGGGAAAACTATGCCATCCCCATTGTGACTGGGTGCCGAGAGGTACCCCCTCGGCGTAGATCTCCGGGAAGGTTTGTAATCCTGTGGCGTCAACCGTGACGGCAAAATTCCCATTACCCGCAGAGAGCGAAGAGAGTGCCTCAAACTGGGCAACCTTGGGGTTGTTACGCTTTACCAGTGCCAGTCGGTCAATTTTTGCGGGCTGATTGTTACTGCATGAGCAGATCACTGCGGTGAGCAGCAGTAACATAAACTGCTTTGTTCGTGTAATTTTAATCATTGTTGGATGTAATTTTAAATACAAACCCGGAAGATGTTTCATATTTTCCTCCCTGCATGGCAGTAAAGAGATATGCCGGTTTGCCGTTTTTCATCAATATTTGAGGGCGCTCAAACCGCCCGTATCTTTTCAGGTGAACAGGTGCGGAAGGCTCATGCAGGTAGGCATCGGCCCCGAACCAGGCTATCCGGGGTTCACCCCAGTGAATCCCGTCTGTGGAGGTAAAGATCAATCCCACCTCATGGTCATAATAACCCATGTCGCGCATCAGCATTTTAAAGATACCATTCTCCTGATAAACATAGGCGTCTTCCACCTGTTTGTTATCACCTAACGGGGAGAAGTCTACCACGGGATTGCCGCTATATCGTTTATAGGGTCCCAACACATTGTTGGAAACAGCCAGTCCATATTTTCTGTTGGCGCGGATGGGGCCCGACTCATTCCGGTAATCCTCCTTATTCCATGACTTGTAGTAGAGCCATGATTCTCCGTTGGGATGTATGATAAAGGCGGGGTTGGTGGTGTTACAATCGTCCCATGCACCCTCATCACCCGCCTCCAGGAGAGGCTGGTCCATTCTCTTCCAGGGACCGTAGAGTGAGCTGGCGGTGGCTACCCCGATGCGTTTGGTGTTTACGGTTTTATCGCTGTTACCCATGTAAAAAAGATAGTAGGTATCTCCAATCTTCTGAATATGCGGATTGTGACAGGTGGTGGCGTCAAAAAAGCCGGGACGGGGTGCGAGCAGAGTGCCCAGTTCTTTGTAAGGCCCCTCAGGTGTGTCGGCCACCGCATGTGCGATCTCACTCTGATGGATCCATCCCCCCATGCCATAACGCTTCGGCCAGCGGGAGTAAAAAAGATGCACCTTCTCATCTTCACCGAAGATGGGTGCGCAGCACCATACGTAATACTCTTCCGACTCCATGATCCGTCCCATCGGTTTCAGCTTTTTGCTGAAATCGGACAGCTTCTCCTGAGGATATTGCTCTACAACCTCTGTACCGATGCTCTCTTTCAGGAGAGAATAGTGGTAACCGCCAAAATCGACAAGTGAGTTGAGATAAATTTCAACATTGCTGTAGTTATCATGCAAGGTGAAGAGCGATGCATCCGATGGATCGTGTGGATTGAGACCCTTCTCCGTTTCCCACGCATCGGGCATACCGTCTCCATCGCTATCCGGAGGACTCACTCCTCTTTTCAGCTGCGGCCATCCGCCAACAGCATCCTGCGAATCGATGATGCCTTTATTCCCTCCTCCATATGTCTCACCCCCAACGGCGGTACCTGTTCTGACCTCCTCTGCAACCCTGCTGTCGTAGGAATCCCTGAGGAAACTGCATCCGGCATACCGAAGCACCTTTTCATAGGCGATCGCCGCGGGATCCTCCTCAATGGGAGCAAACGGATAGGGTTCCGTGGCTCTGATCACTGGCTTCTTAGTGCCTACCCCTTTCCAGTTGTCGGCGGTCACCTCGGCACTTCCGTCCATGATGTTATCGGCCATATAATATCCGCTGGTGCCATCTTCCGCCGGATCAAGGAACCAAGCTCTCAATTCAGGAGATGTAGCCGGCCCCGGCTTGTAGTAGTTTGCCACGAAGTTGATTCGTCCGTGACGACCGCCACCATATGCCACCTTATACCCCCAGTTGTAGACCACATTGTTCCTGAAATCGACGGGTGCATACCCATCTGAGGCAAAACGGGGGTTACGACTGCTGTGATGCGCCAACAGGTTGTGGTGAAAAGAGGCGTTACTGCCTCCCCAGATACCACCAAAGCCATGTGCCCCCTTGCTGTGAGCCGACTTTGAAAGGCTGTGGGTGACCATACACCATTGCACCGTAACATTCTCTGCCCGATATACCGTAAGGGCTTCATCTGTAGACCAGGAGACGGAACAATGGTCAATGATCAGATCTCTTACCCGCATGGCACCCATGGCATCATCTTCATTCGCATGCATGTCGCCCATTCGTGACCTGATAAAGCGTATAATGACATTGTTAGCCTGCACGTACAAAGGAAATCCCTTGATGCAGATACCCTCACCAGGCGCACTCTGTCCTGCAATGGTGATGCTGTCATGTTCAATGATCAGCTTCGACTGCAGATCAATGGTCCCATCGACGGTGAAAACCACAATGCGGGGCCCTTTCTGTTCAATGGCATGACGCAGACTTCCCTCACCCGCATCGTTCAGGTTGGTAACCCTGATGACCCTGCCGCCTCTGCCGCCGGTGGTGTATTTACCGAACCCTTCAGCAGTGGGAAAGGCCGGCGCCTGCGCACCAGCCATACCCACATTTAGAAGAATCATACACAAAGGAATGATCAATTGTTTCAACATCATGCTTTAAAGATAATATATTTTGCAATATATAACATTGTTTTCCTCTTCTGACTAATAACAGGGATGTTGTTGTCCCGCAAGACCGGGGTTCACATCGATGATATTGCTTGTATTGAAGGGAAGGATCTCAACCTTGTTCTTTTCCAAAGCATAAAACATCCGTTCAATCCACTCATTCCTGGATGCCAGCCCTTCCACATCATCCACGGAGAGGCCACCTTTCTGTTTCACGGAGTGACTGCCAAACATGTTCAGGATAGTATAGGTTGCCTCATTCACTTCTGCTCCTGAGGGTATTGATGCTTCGGTAAAATAGATATTGCCGTTCGATTTGTCCTCATAGAAACTCTTTTCCAGGTAACCTTTATTGGAAGCGTTCAGCGTGTTGAGCGTTGTCATCTCATCTGCACTCAGGTTCATTGCAGCAATATCCGCATCACTCATCGACAGATAGGGTAGCGCAACAATCGGGTTCTGCATTACCCCTTTCACAGTCTTATAAGCGCGGTAAACATCGACATCTTCATAAGATCCTTCACGTCGGGCAAGCTGATAAAGTTTCTCCTTTTCAGCTGTCAGATGCTCGTAGAGAATACCCCAACGTGTGAGGTCCGTTTTGCGAAGCGATTCGTTGGAAAGCTCCAGCTTTCTCTCTTTGATGATTGCCTCTCTAAAACCATCATAATCGGATGGGACTGTACCTATCATGGAAGCATCGTTCCTGTAAGCCCGCATGCGAACTGCCCTGAATGCATTGAGAGCATCTGCCGTGGGGCCGTTGTTCAGTTCATTCAGCGCCTCAGCATACATCAGCAATACATCAGAGTAGCGCAGCAGCGGGAAATTGATGTTTCGCTTGCTGTCAGTAGCACCTCTGTCTTTCATCCAGTCGATACGGTATTTCCCAACACTGTTACCGATATATGTACTCATCTGCAGATCATCATTTGCAAGGATGCCAAAATTACATACGGCCACATCGCGTCTCTGATCGGCATCATCAAATTCAAAGTACAAGGTTGGCATGGTGATCATCTGTGGACCTCCCTTTCCGAAGGTGGCAGAGGTACCGCTGGTGGGAATACCGTTTGTATAACCGGTACGCACATCTACCGAGTTGGGTCCGTACCAGCCATACTCAAGCATCGATTCGTTGTTGTATTGCTTGAGGGCCAGGTCGCGGAAAACCTGATCATAATCACTCAGTAGTTGGTTCTCATTTCTTTGGATCACAGCTTCGGCAGCATCAGCAGCAATCTGAAGGAGTTCCCTTACACGTGCAGCATCATCCCGTTTGGCAATTCTCACAGTTGATTGGTTGTAGGGTACAGTACTCAAATCCCAACGTAACGAGTAGCCGGCAGCATGCAATGCCACGCGTGACAAGATGCCATAAGCCGAGTTTTTGGTGAAACGCTCAGCAGTGGCCACCATTCCTTCGCTCTTCCAGGGAAGCAGTTCAATGGCCTGTTGCAGATCGGCCACACATTGATCCCAGATGGTATCGCGACTGACACGTGAAGATGAGAAGGTGGTCAGATCAACAGTTGGCACAAGGGAGAAAGGTACATCGCCGAAGAAGCGTACCAGGTTCCAATAGGCATAAGCCCTGATGGCAAGCGATTCACCCAAAAGGGCATTGATCTTCTTCTGATCAGCATCGGATGAAGCCTCCATATTGGGTAAGTTTGCAATGCTCACGTTGGCGTACTCAATGGCTTTATACATTGTGGTGTAGGTGGAGTTGAGCATCCCCGTGAGGTTGGTATAGTCATAGTTTGACATGACATACTTTGAGTTGGATTCGGTAGAACTGGATTCATCGGTACCCATCATCAGCTGATAACCCAGCTCTTGTGTATGCAGGAACGGGTAAGCACCCACAACGGTCATCTCAGCCCTGTTGATTGAGGCGAATATGGATGAGCTGTCGGCTTTCGACTCCGAGGGCATGTCCAGCCAATCCTGGCACGCAGTAAAGAGTGCGAGGATGGCAGCAATGGCAAGAATATGTATTGTTGTCTTCATATCATTAAAATTTATAGATCGTCATTAAAATGTCAGGTTTACACCTACAACCCAGCTCTTGGAACGGGGATACGATGAGTTATCAATACCCGGAGTGAGGGCACTGCCCGATGCAGAAACCTCAGGGTCATATCCTGAGTAGCGTGTGAAGGTGTGGATGTTGTTCAATGTACAGTAGAGGCGTACATTGCTGATCTTAGCTTTCTGAACGAGCTGACCGGGGAGCGTATAACCAAATGTGATGGTGTTCAAACGCAGGTAGGAGCCATCTTCCAGGTAGTAACTGCTGTGATCGCTGATTGCCGTTTTGTTGTTCTGGGAGATATTCCAGAGGGTAGAGCTTTCGTGCTGATTCGGGTTAATAGCAGCCAGTCTGTCCAGATCGGTAGCTTCTCTACCCGTCTGTGGGTCAATCAGCATGAAACGATCTGCCATTTTAGCCACGCTGTTCTGGTTGGCCATGTAGGGGCCGATGAAACGCTGGGTACTCATGTTGAACACCTCGTTGCCGTATACAAAGTTCATGAACAATGTCAGGTCGAACCCTTTGTAGGTAAAGGTATTGTTGAGCCCCCCCGTGAACTTAGGTTGTGCATTTCCGATAACCGTGCGGTCGTTCACCGAGTGAACGGGAAATCCGTTCCCATCCTTTTCACCTGCTACATCCTTATATTTCACATCACCCGGTTTCACCCCTGCACGTGCACTTCCCTTCAGGTAGGGCACATCATCGTTGAGTCTGTAGGAGCCGTCACCGTTCTGCGTAAAATCATTGGTGGTGTAGATACCGTCATAGATCAGACCGTAATACTGTCCCAAAGGCGATCCTACCTCAATCTTGTATCCCATGCGCGAGTTGTAATCCTGAATGAAGTAGTTCAGCTCACTGTCACCATAGAGTGCCAACACCTTCGACCTGTTGAATGAGATGTTGAAATCGGTCATCCAGGAAAAATCATTGGTCCGCACATTCACGGTGTTCAGGATCATTTCAACACCGCGGTTGCGGATCGATCCCAGGTTCTGTATCTGGTTTGTGTAACCTGTAGAGCTGGGAATCTTATTCGAGATCAACAGGTTGTCAGATTCGTTGTTGTAGAGATCAACAGAGAGGTTGATACGGCTCCTGAACAATGTAAGGTCGAGACCAAGATTGGTTGTGGTAGTTTTCTCCCATTGCAGGTCAGGATTACCCAATGTAGATCCGGGAACATAGGTGATGAAATCACCTCCGTCATAGCCGTAGTGTCCCGATCCGTAGTTGGTCGCATACATATTGTTGCCAATATTGTTGTTACCTGCTGTACCGTAACCCAAACGCAGCTTCAGGTTATCAAGGTTATCGAGTGATTCCATGAAGCTCTCTTCCGAGATACGCCAGGCGGCTGAGGCCGAAGGGAAGTATCCCCATTGCTTGCCCCGTGCAAATTTGGAGGAACCGTCAGCACGCAGTGTTCCGGTGAAGAGATAGCGATCATTGTAGTTGTAGAAAAGACGACCGAAACCCGACACGATGCCGCTTCTCTCCTTCCCTGAGTTCCATGTGTAGGGTGATCCCATGCTCACATCGTTCAGGCTGAAGTTACCGTCGGAAAATGAACGATACTCGTTGTTCAGGTACATGCTTTCTTCGTAATAGGTCTCCTGACCCAGCAGCACATTGAAGTTGTGCAGCTCGTTGAGGTTGAAACCATAGTTCAACGTGTTCGTGATCTGCCAGGAGAAGCGCTCGTTATTGTTGCGGGAGCCATAACCGTAAGGACTCATATTGGCACTGGCCTGCTTGGTGCTGCCGTCGTCCCAGTAATCCTGACGCACCTGCTGCCACATATAACTGCCGGAGGTGCGGAACGTGAGGTCTTCCATCAGGTCGATCTCCAGACCGGCATTGACATTTGCCAGACGTGTGAAACGCTTATTGGTGATGGCCAGGTTATCCAGGATTGGGTTTTGTGCATCATAATTGGCGTCGTTCATGATGTCACCAATAACAGTACCTATATCAGAGTTAACCATCTCTTCGTTGGTCCATCTCACACCTCCGGTCACCGGCTGGAGAATGGTTTGTTTCAGCTTGCCGCCAAGAGAACCACCACCATCGATGCTTGATGCCTGGAAACTGGATGAGAAATCGAGTCGCACCCCTTTCCATAGCTCATGGTTGATCTTGCTGCGGATACTGTTCTTCTGGTATCCGTGGCGATCCATGATGCCATCTTCACCTGTATAATTGTAACTCAGTATATATTTGGTCTTGTCGCTACCACCTGAAACATTCACGTTGTGGTTGTTGGTCAGACCGGTATTTCCGAAGACCAGATCCTGCCAGTCGATAGCGGAACGATTGCCGTACTCGGAAGCAATACGTCCATATGCACCACTATAGAAATCGGGTGAGTTGATATCACCACCGAAGAAGTTGGCAAAAGAGTTGATTTCTCCACGAAGTGTCTGAAACTCGTACTGATACTTCACATAATCTTCCACGCCGAGCAGATCAAGCCTCTTACCCAGGCGATCAAAGCTGACAAATCCGTTGTAGGAGACTTCCGTCTTGCCCGATTTACCCGATTTGGTGGTGATAAGGATCACACCATTGGATCCGCGTGCCCCGTAAATTGCAGTAGCAGATGCATCTTTCATCACATCAATTGACTCAATGTCGTTGATGTCGATATGACGCAGTCCGTTCTCCATCTGAAAACCATCCACGATGTAGAGCGGTTCAGTTCCCTGTGTGATGGAGGTCCCTCCACGTACGGTGATCTGAATGTCTGCACCCGGTGCACCACTCTGCTTGACCACATTGACACCTGCCACCTTACCGGTGATGGCCTGAGCAGCAGTGGTAACCGGTATCTTCGCGATATCACTCCCGCTGATGGAGGAGGTGGCACCGGTCAGATCCTTCTTACGTGCGGTACCATAACCGATCACTACCAGTTCATCGAGCAACATCTCATCCGGTCGCAGGGTGATGTCTAATTGACGACGATTGCCCACCGTCACCCGTTGTGTTTCGAAGCCCATGTAGATAAATGTCAACACACTCCCTTCATCCGGCACATTCAATGTGAAAATACCGTCTATATCGGTGATGGTACCCGTTGTTGTACCTTCCACCTGAATACTGACACCCGGAAGTGTCTCTGTTCCGTCCGTAACTTTACCTGTTACGGTGATCCCGTTTTGCGCAGTCATTGTACCGCACACTGCAAAAAAGGTCCAGATTAGTAAAAGATGTCTGTTGAAAGACCTTTTCACATTTTTCATGTTCATTTTCATGTTATTGTAAAATTTTAATAAAAAAATTTGAGATAGGTGGATTGTCAATTGAACCCCTGGAGATGAATTTCCATGGCATGGAAATCGTAAAATCTGATCAATCGCAAGAACCCTATCCATCCCTGGCGGCAAATGTATCATGTTCCGATGTGTCATTACTGGAAAATTGTTCTGATACTCCCCACCAGGATACAGAGAGCAACATTTATCGCACAATCAACCGGACATATTGTCGCATAACCCGAATTTTGTTCATTTCATCACTGATTGATGAGATATGCAACACCTTTTTTTATATTTTTGCGTAAACCCCTGTTCAATGATCCATTTAACCCACATAAAAAAAGCTCTGCTCACCTGCATCACGCTGCTGCCGGTGCTGTTATATGGCAATGAAGGGATCCGGATTGATCATATCGACAGCAAAGATGGATTGTCGCACAACACTGTAAGGCATATCATCCAGGATCATCAGGGGCTGGTTTGGATTGCCTCCGTGAATGGGCTGAACAGATACGACGGGTATAACTTTTCAGCATTCTATCCGGAATTTTCCACACTCTCACTGTCGGAGAACAACATACGGATGATGCATGAAGACCAACAGGCCTATCTCTGGATACAGACATCATCCCGATACTTTAACTGTTACAACCTCAACAACGAATCATTTGTCGATTACACTGGAGATGGTGAAGCCCGTCAGTACCGTAGGATCCTGGAAGCTTCAAACGGTGATATCTGGCTCTGGGGCACACAGCAGGGGCTGTGTCGCGTGACTCACCAGGAGACGGGCCTTTCGGGCACCCTTTATGACAAAAACAATATCGGCACCGATAATATATCCTTTGTGCTGGAAGATGCATCGGGTAATATCTGGGCCGGCACCGACAAAGGTTTGTTCCGCTACGGCAATGGCATGTTTCATCGGCTTGGTGAGAAAATGAAGCGCTATCAGTTTCACAGTGCATATGAAACTGGTGGACAGCTCTGTTTTCTGACAAACAATTCTGAGATTGTGATCTACGACCTGCAAAAAAGGCATTTCCTGCCGGTGATCAGTTATGCTTCCCAATTCCCCGGATTCCGTATTCACGAAACGGAAATGGTAGATGATGAGCGAATCATCATCACAGGAAACAATTCTATGCTGATATTTCACATTCCATCGTTGAGGGTATACAACAGCAGCTCTCTGCTCAAGGGTGAAACCCTCCGTGAGGGATACATTGTAAGAGACAACAAAGGGAAGCCATGGGTCTACAACAAGTCGGGATATGTATGGCATTACAATGAAGAGCATGAAGCATTCAACAGATACCAACTGATTCCAGAGCCGGTGCTTTCATTCATTGATCACGAAAGGTATTCCATCTTCACCGATTCGAGGGAGATCACATGGATCTCTACCTATGGGAACGGATTGTTTGCCATCGGGCAAAATGGAGAGATCAATCATTATACCACCACAAACAGTGATCTCAGGACAAACTACCTGCTCTATGTCACAGAGGATCATACCGGAAGCATCTGGGTGGGAACAGAGAATGCAGGTATTGCTAAACTCTCATTCGCCGAACAGGTGAGCACGCAGCTGATACCACCTTCTCTGCGTACAACGACACAGGAAGAGACCGTCAGAAGTGTTTACGAGGACCGGAACGAAAACCTCTGGATGGGCACCAGAAATGGAGACATCTATGTCTATGACAGCAACTGGAACAGAAGAGATCTCTTTAGCGGCAACCAAAAGGGAGTCTATACAATCCATGCTGACAGCGAAGGGAACATCTGGATGGGCACGAAAGGAGATGGTTTAAGAATTTTTCCAGCTGATGACCTGTCGGGCAGGAGCTATTCTTATCTCCTCTCCGAGGAGAGAAACGCAGGAGAGAACAGCATCTATGCAATTCTGTGTGACAGTGAAGGACGCATGTGGATCGGCTCTTTTGGCAACGGTCTGTTTCTGTGTGAGTGGGAGAACGGTGAGTTGCACAGCCAGAGGTTCAATCAGATATCAGATACACAAAAGCAGATCAGGTCACTTATGCAGGACAGGGATGGTCACATATGGTCGGGTGGCGAAAACGGTGTGGTCATCTTTCACCCCGACAGCCTGATTCAGGAGGCCACCAGCTACGAATGGTACTACTTCGACAAGGAAGATCCGGAGTCATTAAACAACAATATTGTAAAAACAGTGTTTGAGGACCACAAAGGGCGCGTCTGGCTGGGAACGGCGGGCGGTGGCATCAATCTGGCAACAAGGAGTAGTTCTGAAGAAAGATACCGTTTCACCCACTATACAACGGAGAATGGCCTGACGAACAACATCATCCAGGCAATAGTGGAAGACCACAATCAGAAACTGTGGATCAGCACCGAAAGCGGACTCTCCAAATTTGATGCGGAAGAAGGTTTTTTTGAGAACTACACCTTCATTGACCGTTGGGAAAGCGATTATTTCTCGGAGTCCGTTGCCTTGAAAAGAACAAACGGAAGCCTTTTGTTTGGGAGCTACAGCGGTCTATACGTGATTGAACCAGATGCGTTTGAAAAGCAATCCGAGCCGCTGCCAACGCTGCTGACCGGCTTGAGCATCAATGGTGTCCGGGTCTCTCCTAACTCTCAGGAAACACCTTTATCAGAAAGCATCACCCAAACAGGGCAGATCCGCCTCCTGTACAACCAAAACTCGTTCGCCCTGGCATTTTCCTCGCTCAACTATCAGGAGATACATTCGAGCAGATATACCTACATCCTGGAGAATTACGACAAGGAGTGGAACCCAATCACGCAACATAATGTGGCGACCTATAAGAATGTACCACCGGGGAAATACCGATTCAGGGTGAAGAGTGTCTCCAACACGATGGACAACCCAGAGAGAGTGCTGGAGATCGTCATTAAACCACCATTCTGGCGATCAGCCGAGGCAGTGATCCTCTATCTGATCACAGGGTTGTTGCTGCTCTACGTGACAGCTATCACCCTGCTGAAGATGAACCGACTGAACAATGAAATCATCATTGAGAAAAAGATGACCGCTCACCGCCTGCAATTCTTCACCAATATCTCACATGAGTTCAGAACACCGCTCACCCTTATTCGGGGCAGCATTGAAAGCATCTATGAGCAACAACTCACACCAATGCTGAAGAAGCAGGTCGACACATTGACTAAAAGCTCTGAAAAGCTGATGCGGCTGATTGACCAGCTGCTCACATTCAGGAAAATACAGCATGAGGAGCTGGATCTGCGACCGGAGAAGACAGATATCGTCTCATTTCTGGGAGAGATTTATGAGATCTTCACTGAGACCGCAGAGAGAAAAGAGATCGAATACAGCTTTCATACAACTGAAGAATCACAGCTGATTGTCACCGATAAAGGAAAAATGGAGATGATTATCTTCAACCTCTTGTCAAACGCCTTTAAGCACACTCCACAAAATGGACAGATCAGAATGGAGATTGCTTTCAACGAACCGGAAAAGCTCTGTACAGTAACTGTCTCCGACTCCGGCATCGGTATCCCCCCCGAAAAAAAGGATCTGCTCTTTCAACGTTTCAAACAGATCAACTACACCCCCACCGGAATAGGAATTGGATTGCATCTCTCTGCCGAACTGGCCAGGGTGCTCAATGGCAGGATCGATTACCGGGATTCTGAATGGTCGGGAGCCAGCTTCACGCTCTCCTTCCCAATGTATATAGAATCTTCTGAGATTACTGAAAAGAAATATGAGCCTGAAGTGGCTGTGAACAAACCGGAACCCGAAACTGAAGCAGCATATGGTCTCACATCTGCCGATACATCCTCAGTGAAAATAACGGCACGACATAAGCACAAGATCCTGCTGATTGAAGATGATGAGGAGATAAGTGCTTTCCTCGAAGACAAACTGAGTGACTATTTCGAGCTATCATCAGCATCCAATGGGCTGAGCGGCCTGGAGAAAGCAATCGAATCCCCCCCCGATCTGATCGTTTGTGATGTGATGATGCCTGAAATGAATGGTTTTGAGGTGACAAGGAAGATAAAAGAGGATTTTGAAACCAGTCATATTCCCATCATTCTACTTACCGCCTACTCTTCTGCTGAACATCAACTGGAGGGGATTGACGCCGGAGCGGATGCCTATATCATCAAACCTTTCAGCATCCAATACCTGATTACCCGCATACGCAAATTAATTGAACAGCGGGAGAAACTACAATACAAGTTTGCACATGAACCTGGAATGGCAGGTGCCATCCCATTGCAGGCATCTGAGAAAGACAAGCTTTTCATCGAGAGAATACATTCGGTGATGGCGTCTCACCTGAGAGATACACACTTTTCGGTAGATGATTTTGCGAAAGAGATGAACATGGGCAGGACCCTCTTTTACAAAAAGATCAAAGGAATCACCAACTACCCACCCAACGAATATTTCCGCATCATCCGTCTTAAAAAAGCTACCGAACTGTTGAACAACAGTGAGATGAATGTGGCGGAAATAGCATATGAGGTGGGATTCAACGATCCGGACTACTTCAGCAAGTCTTTTAAGAAACAGTTTGGCGTCACTCCCACACAATTCAGAAGCGGCAAAAAAAATATTTAAACAGAAAGTGAGTCCTTTTTTATATATTTGCAAAAGCTACTGCCCATATTGTCAAATATTGAAGAAAGATGAAGCATTGGGTAAAATCTGTTTTATTGTTGATTGCTGCACTCATGGCTCTTCTCTCCCCTCTCCATGGTGCAGGGGATATCCTATTCTCGAAAATCGGCATTGAAAAAGGGCTCTCTCAACTCTCCGTCATGGCAATCTACCAGGATGAACTGGGCAACATGTGGTTTGGCACCCGTGAGGGATTGAATATCTATAACGGCAACCGTATGGTGGTGTTGCAACCCGACAGCAGAGAGAAGCACTCACTCTCCGGTAACCTGATCAAAAACATTGACGGTGATGAAATGGGCAATGTTTATATCCACACACAGAATGGCATCGATCAGTATGACCTTAAAACAGGATTCATTTCACAGATCATCAAGATTCAGGTCAATGCGATGAGCTATGAACAGAATAGCCTCTGGTATGCATTGCAAAATCGCGTCTACAAATACAATCCCGATGGATCACCTCAGTTGGTTGCTGAAATCGGGGAGGAGGATCTCATCACCACTATACTTCCTGCATCGGATGGAAGATTGTTTATCGGAACAGTTGCATCAGGCCTTTACCGGGTTGATCAGGAGATGACCGACGAGCAGATTCTCGAAAACAGCGGTCGCATATCACATCTTTACGAAGACTCAGAAAAGAATATCTGGGTGAGCAGCTGGCAAGAAGGGCTATACTGCATCGACCCCGATCAGAACATCACAAGCTACAAACAGAACAGGGCAAACCCGGCAAATGGATTGTCATCCGATTTTGTCAGAGTGGTGTGTGAGGATAATGAAGGGAATCTGTGGATTGGCACCAGGCAGGGATTGGATAAACTGGAGATGAAACAGCAGCTCTTTTCACATTACGACTCGGAAATGTATGACGACAGAAGTCTCAGCAACGAGTCAATCTGGTCATTGTTTAAAGACAAACAGGGCAATATCTGGATCGGCACCTATTTTGGTGGTGTCAATTACCATCATCCCAAATCAAACACTTTTACTTCACACAACCTCCGAAAAGGGGTCTACGCTACCAAACCTTTCCCTGTGATCAGCGAAATTGTGCCATACAGGCCTCACACCTTCTTTCTTTGTACAGAAGGTGACGGTCTCCTGCTTTACAACAGCCTGGATAAAACATACAAAGAGATCGCCTCACTGAAAAACGATAACATCAAAACCGCCTACTACGACAGAGAGAAAGAAAAACTATATCTGGGAATACATCTGGGCGGATTGGCCATTCTCGACCTCAATACCGGTCGGCTAAAAAGGTACAGACATATCAGACTAGACCTGGATCAGTCTGACATCGTCAGAAAAATTGTCCCCTACCGGGGGGATTTCTTAATTGCAACCTACAACGGCTTATACCTCTTTGAACAGGAAGAAGAGACCTTCTCAGTTTTTTCAGAGGAGCTACATCAGCATGTCACCTATTTTGTGGATATAGTGATCGATGCTGAGAACCAATTGTGGATTGCAAGCCGGGGGGTATACCGTTACAATATTGATACAAGGGAGACACGGACATTTTTTCACGATCCTGTCGACATGAAATCGATCAGCAACAACAACGCTACTAAGCTACTGGTCGATTCAAAAGAGAGGATATGGATTGCCACCGGAGGAGGGGGTGTCAACCTGTATGATAGGGCATCAGAAAGCTTTAACCGTTACAGTTCCGATAACAGTCAATTGCAGAATGACTACCTCAGCAACCTGACTGAATCACCTATGGGACATATCTATCTTGCAACTACACAGGGATTGTCATATCTGAACCCGGAAAACGGAGAGGTGATCAACCTCACCACAGATAACCAATTCTCGTTGAATTCTCTGTTTAACGGAGGAATCACCATTCTGCCCAACGGGGAGATCTTTGTTGCCGGCATGAACGGGATGGTATCATTCAATGAACGAAACATACTGGATGACCTCCCGCCAATCAGGCTCTATTTCTCAAATCTATGGGTGAACAATCGGGAAGTGGTGACTGACGACGAAACGCAACTGCTGGAAGTAATGCTCCCCTACACTAAAAAATTGAAATTCAACCATCGACAGTCAATGCTGAAGATTGAGTTTGCTTCCGACCAAATAACGGCACACAAGCAATACCACTACTCCTACCGGGTCAGAGGACTCTCAAATGAGTGGGTCCCACTGATGGAAGGGATCAGTGAGATCAACCTGATCAGCATCGAGCCAGGCAGCTACCAGCTCGAACTGGTGGCAGCCTCACCCGGTTCAAAAGCCGTGTTGGGTAGAGCAGAGATACCATTTCAGGTGACTCCTCCCTTTTATAAAAGCACGGTGGCTTATCTGATCTATATCCTGGCGGGATTGTTGCTGATTTCTTTCTACATCAGATACATTACATATAAAGTGCGACTGGAGTCGTCGCTGGCATTTGAAAAAAAGGAAAAAGAACACATCGAAGCGGTAAACAAGTCGAAACTGCAATTCTTCACCAATATATCACACGAGTTCCGGACACCGCTCACCCTCATCACTACACAGGCGGAGATGCTGATGCAGCAAGGTAAGCTGCAGCCGGCTGACAAGAAACGAATCGCGAGCATCTCCAGAAACACAGCTCAGATGAAAAACCTCATCAACGAACTGCTGGATTTCAGAAAGATAGACAATGACAAACTGGAGATAAAAGCTTCGGAACAGGAGATTGTTGATTTCATCAGGGAGATCTATGCCTCTTTCATTGAACATGCAAAAGACAATAAGGTTGATTACCGGTTGCTAATCAGTGATGATCACATCCCCCTGTGGTTCGACCGGAAGCATATGCAGAAGGTATTTACCAATCTGCTCTCCAATGTATTTAAATATACCCCGCCGGAGGGGATGATCACACTGAGCATCAGCCAGGATGAGGAGAAGGTGTACATATCGCTGAGTGATACCGGTTCCGGTATCTCACCAGAAAATATCGAAAAGATTTTTGACCGTTTCTACCAGATCGAGAACAACCGGGAAGGGAGTCAGCTCTCTCCCGGAAGCGGTATCGGACTGGCATTGACAAAATGGATCGTGGATGCACACCATGGTGAAATAGCTGTTGAAAGCGAAATAAACGAAGGGAGCACCTTCAGGGTCACACTGCTCAAAGGCTCAGCTCATCTTTCTGAGCAGGAGAAAGGAATTCCACATTCAGCAGATATCCAATCGATTCAAACAATCACGCAGTTCAATGAAGAGAATGAGATCCCGGATAATGTTTCTGAGAAAGAGCGGGACAGGACAGAAAGCCGGATACTGATTGTTGAAGACAACAAGGAGTTACTGCAAGTATTGAAAACCGTCTTTGATCCCTTCTACGAGGTGATTACAGCCAGCAACGGCGAAGAGGGATTGGTGAAAACAATTGAATCACAGCCGGACATCGTTGTGAGCGACCTGATGATGCCGGTGATGAGCGGCAGTGAGATGTGCCTGAAAATTAAATCTAACTTTGCAGTATGTCACATCCCTGTGATTCTGTTGACGGCACAAACAGCTGTTGAAGCCAATATTGAGGGATTGAAGCTGGGTGCAGACGATTACATCACCAAACCGTTCGATATCGGTATACTCCTGGCGCGCTGCAACAATCTGATCAGCGGAAGAAAAATCCTGCAGGAGAAATTTGCAAAGTCTCCCGACAATGATTCGCTGACGATTGCTTCCAACGAAATGGACCGTACATTCCTTGAGAAGGTAAACAATGTGATTGAGAAACACATGGAAAATCCAGCTTTCGGTGTCAATGAGTTTTCGCAGGAGATGAACCTGGGAAGAACCACCCTCTTTCAGAAAATTAAAGGCATCACTGGACAAACGCCCAATGATTTCATTGTCACCTTTAAAATGAAAAAAGCATCCTTCCTGCTGCTCAACCACCCTGAGCTGAATATCGCAGATGTGACCTACCGGCTGGGTTTTAACTCACCCAAATACTTTTCTAAATGTTTTAAAGATCAATTCGGAATGACCCCCTCCGAATTCAGGAGCAATCAGGCTTCAGCCTGATTATTCTCCTGAACCATTGGCAGCTGCGCAAACGTTAAACTTTTAACATCCGTACGAAAAAAGACTTTTTCCGTACATTTTTGTACCTTTTCATCCCCTTCATACCACTATTTTTGCCCAACAATTGACAAACAAAGCCTAAAAACTTTAAATCTTGTTTAAAATAAATCATATCTAAAACAATTCTAAATGAAAGGGATCAATCTAAAAAACATTGTTATTGCCTTGTCTCTACTGTTTCCAATATCATTATTGGCACAGGTTAACTTCAGCGGAGTTATTTCGGACGAGAGAGGGGAGACCTTACCGGGAGTGAACGTGATCATCAAAGGAACTTCCAGGGGAACAGTAACCGATTACGACGGCAGATTCTCCATTCAGGCTACTCCGGATGATATCCTGGAGGTCTCGTTTATTGGTTTTGAGTCTATGGAGATCAACGTTGGCACACAGACACAACTACAGATCACCATGGTTGAGTCTACTGTACTCATACAGGAACTGGAAGTGGTTGCCGTCGGTTATGGAGATGTCAGACGCAGGGATTTGACCGGATCGGTTGCCAAGGCAGACATGACCGAAATCATCAAAACGCCGGTGAACAACATCGCACAGTCACTGGGTGGACGTATTGCAGGCGTGCAGGTCTCCTCAAACGACGGAGGCCTTGGCGATAATTTCAGCATCACCATCAGGGGTGCAGGCTCGCTCACGCAAAGCACCGAGCCCCTCTACGTGGTAGATGGCTTTCCGCTGGAGTCGAGCAACATGGGTTCGCTGAACCCCAATGACATTGAATCGATCGACGTGCTGAAAGATGCATCAGCCACCGCCATATATGGATCGCGCGGAGCTAACGGTGTGGTCATCATCACCACCAAAAGGGGAACTGCCGGCAAGCCCAGAATAGAGTACAACGGGAGTGTCACCGTGAGCAATATCGGCAAAACACAGGAACTGCTTTCCGGTTACCAGTTTGTGGAGCTGCAGCAGGAGATAATGAACGAGGAAGATTTCACGATGAACTACCTGCGCGACGGTAAAACGATGGAATCATACAGGAGTGATCATGAATACGACTGGCAGGATGCGATCTACCGCACTGCCATCACCAACAACCACCACCTCTCACTGTCGGGTATGCAGGGTGACCTGCAATATTCCACATCAGGATCCTACCTCAACCAGGAGGGGATCATTGTCAACTCGAGCCTCAACAAGTACCAGGGACGCGTGAGCATGGACCAGAAACTGTTCAACAACAAGCTGCGTGTCAGGCTCATCTCAAACGCCACCCGGACGGAAAGAAACGGTGTAGACCCCACAGGAGGCTCTACATCTGTCAGCAATGCGCTGATGTACAGTGTATGGGGATACCGCCCCGTGTCACCCACGGGATCCGACCTGATGACCGAGCTCTACGATGATGCCATTGAAATGACTGAAGATTACCGGTTCAATCCTGTCCTGTCGGCTTACAACGAGATGCGCAAGACCACGACCGACAACCTGAGCATCAACGGCATGGCCGACTACGAGATCATCAAGAACCTGCGACTGCGGACAACCGGTGGTTACCAGTTGGTAAACTACACCACTGAACAGTTCAACAATTCACGGACAAAAACAGGTTTTTACCACGACAAAAACTCGCAGTACAGGGGTGTCAACGCTTTCTACAGGCAGTCCAACACCAACAGGCTGCTGAACGAGAACACCCTGACCTATCAATTTGGGAAAAAAGGGCACAACGTGAACCTGTTGGGTGGTGTCACCTTTCAAAAGGAGAGCTACTACTCGCACGACATGACCAGTACTTTCATCACCAACGAGATCTTTGAAATGGCCGGCTTCGGTAAAAGCAGCAGTGTACCCTCAGTAGGATCGGCCAAGGGCGAGAACACGCTCACATCCTACCTTGCCCGTGTGAACTACAATTACAGGTCAAAATACTACGTGACCGCATCCTTCAGAGCCGACGGCTCATCGAAATTCGCTCCTAAGAACAGATGGGGCTATTTCCCCTCCACATCACTCGCCTGGGCCTTTAACAGGGAGGATTTCCTGAAAGACAACGAGATCATCACCAACGGAAAGCTCAGACTTAGCTATGGTGAGACCGGAAACAACCGGGTCAGTAACTACGCTTTCAGGGGCAAGCTGGAGACGGGTGACAACAGCTTCTACCCATACGACAGCAACAAGTACATCGCCTATATTCCCACCAGCATGCAGAACGAGAACCTGAAATGGGAGACAACAGCGCAGTACAACGTGGGTCTTGATCTCGGCTTCTGGAACGACAGAGTCAGCATCATCGCCGACTATTACATCAAGAAAACACGCGACCTGCTGTTGCAGGCCGACCTGGCACCCTCATCGGGATATGCTTCCGCGATGATGAACATCGGCGAACTGGAAAACCGCGGATTTGAGTTCTCGCTCCAAACCCTCAACGTGAAGAATGACAACTTCCAGTGGAGTACCGCTTTCAATGTATCACTGAACAAAAACGAGATCACGAAGCTCAATGATGACCAGATTGCAATGACCAACTCTGTATACTGGGACAACCGTTACAGAACAATGCCTGCCTATATCAGTCCCATCGGCAGTCCGGCCGGGCTGATGTATGGCTACCTCTACGAAGGCACATACAAGAAAGGTGATTTCGACATTACCGATAACAATGGTAACGAAGTCTACACACCGCGCGAAGGAGTGGTCCTCTTTTCCAATGAGTCAAGACCCGGTGATCCGCGGTATACCGACATCAACAACGACGGTGTGATCAACGATGCCGATAAAACAATTATTGGAAAAGGTCATCCCTATGCCATCGGAGGGCTGAACAACAGCTTCACCTATAAGAATGTTGATTTCAGTTTTTTCTTCCAATTCAGCCTGGGCAACAACATCCTGAATGCAAACAGAATGGTCTTTGAAAATCCTGCCGGCAAGAGGCATACCAATATGTTCGCAAACTATGCAGACAGATGGACTGAAACAAATGCAGACAGTGATATTCCCCGCTCAAAGGCTGTCGGTTCTTATGAATATAGCAGCCTTTACGTTGAAGATGGTTCATTTGTCAGGCTCAAATCACTGTCGCTGGGATACACCCTGGCTCCCCAGCTGCTGAGCCGACTCCATCTGGCCGCTGCAAGAATATCCTTATCTGCTGAGAACCTGTTCACCATCTCCTCCTATTCAGGCAATGACCCGGAGGTATCTACCCGCAACAGCGTTCTGACTCCCAGCTTCGACTGGTCACCCTATCCCCGTTCCAGGAATTATGCCCTGTCACTGAATCTCACATTTTAAAAAACAACACAACGATGAAAAATATAATTTACATATTACTGTTTCTGTTCACGCTGGGGGCGTGCAGCGACTACCTCGATACCCGTGCATATGACTTCGTATCACCGGAGGAGTTCTACCAGACTGAGACTGATGCTCAAATGGCACTGGCAGGCGTCTATTCAGCGCTCGCCACGGAAGATGTCTATGGCAACCGTTACTCCTGCATGATCTCGAATGTGGATGATCTCAGCTTCTACGTGCGACCCGCCGCCAATACGGTTTCACATGTCTACGGAAACGATCACAACACCAGCAACACCGATATCTACAACGCCTGGACAGCCATCTACAAGGGTATCGAAAGCGCCAACATCCTGATGGAGCGGATGGAGAACAGCAACATCGACGAAGCGGCCAGAATCAGGATTGCGGGTGAAGCCAAATTCCTGAGGGCCTACCTTCATTTCCTGGCGGTGCAAAGCTGGAAAGAGGTACCCCTCAGAAAAGAGTCTTTCAAAGATGTGTCGAAATCGGCCTTGCCTGCCACTCCCCAGGCCGAAGCGCTCGACTGGATCATCAGTGAGATGGAAGAGACCCTGACGATGGTGGATGACAATGAGTATGACCTGAGCCCTTCCCGTGTGAAAAAGAGCGTGGTGCAAGGTGTGCTTGCCAGGGTATCGCTCAGCAGAGCAGGTTATCCAACCAATGGCGGCAAACCCTACTACGAGAAAGCAGCCCAGTATGCGCGTGCGGTAAAGGATGGCGGCAAGCACGGTCTCAATCCCGATGTATATGAGATGTGGAAGTGCATGGCCAGCGATCGTTACGACACCCAGTACAACGAATCGATGTGGGAAGTGGAGTTCATTGGGGCCCGTGAGCTGGATGGGAACTGGACCAACGGCCGCATCGGGAATGTTATTGGCAACATCCAGAAAAATGGTTCCACCGAAGGATTGGGTTACAGCTACTGGTTTTATGGCGGATCGCTGAGACTCTGGGATCTGTTCGACAGCAACGACAAACGAAGGGATCTCACAATGGCACCCTACCAGATTAACAACAAGGATCAATATCTCTATTGGAAAGATTACCAGATTGTACAGCGTGCCTGCGGAAAGTACAGGAGAGAGTGGGAGACCGTGACACCCAGGCACAAAAACTATACCCAGGAGAATTATCCCATCATCCGCTATGCAGATGTCCTGCTGATGCTGGCCGAAGCAGAGAACGAGGTGAACCAGTCACCCACCGCACTGGCATATCAGGCAGTCAACACGGTGAGGGAAAGAGCCGGAGTGGAGCCTCTCTCAGGTCTCTCCTACGAGGAGTTCCGCCAGGAGATCCGCGATGAACGAGGCAGAGAGCTCACCTTCGAATCTCTTCGCAGATATGACCTGGTAAGATGGGGCATCTACACCGAAGCGATCCAGGCGTTGGGTGAAAACACCTACGACAGCAGATGGCCGGGGGGCAGCAACTATTCCACAGCCAGGGCTTTTGCGGAAAGGACCCAGAAGAAGCATGAGTACCTACCCATCCCGCTGAAGGAGCTGGCCATCAACACCGAATTAAATCAGAACCCTTTGTGGTAAATTTTTGAACCTTCTAACGATCATTCAAAATGAAAAAAATAGCATCCATCCTATTCCTTCTTCCACTCTTCCTGTTGACCTCCTGTGAGGATATCCTGAAGGAGGTGGCATTCACGATGACAACGGAAAAAACGACCTACGCCGCAGGAGAAGAGATCATCTTCACTTTCGACAACGCCCCCGACTGGGTCACCTTCTACTCGGGAGAAGAGAACAAAACATACCCTGATGCATATGGCGTTGCCATCAAGTCCATCACCAATGAGCTGTTCTCCTACACCTATAGCTATGCTGTTCCGGGCACCTATAACATTGCCTTTGCAGGAGGTAACACCAACTACGAAGGTAACAAAGAGCAGGTGGTGAAACTCACAATCACCGTAAACTAACTGTAACAGATCAGAATTGGTCATGGCATGCCCGTGACCAATTGATCTGTTTAATTACAGAACCTTTTATTCTATGGACGATCGAATACTGTTAGGGATACTGGCAGGCTCAACACTGTTGACCGGATGTCAGGAGAATGAGAAGAAAACAGAGGATTCTCGCCCCAATGTTGTGCTGATATATACAGATGACCTGGGTATAGGAGATCTGAGCTGTTACGGTGCTTCCAAAATTGAGACACCTCATCTCGATGCCCTTGCAAAAGAGGGACTACGGTTCACCAATGCCTTTTCCACATCGGCCATGAGTACCCCTTCACGTTATGGCATGCTGACGGGTGTCTACCCATGGAGAAAGGAAAACACCGGAATAGCCCCCGGCAATACGGGATTGCTGATCGATACGGCAACCGTAATCATTGCTGATATCTTCCAAAGAGCAGGTTACGCAACAGCTGCTATCGGAAAATGGCATCTGGGTCTGGGACCCTCCGCAGGTCCCGATTTCAATGGTTATATCAGTCCCAACACGAGTGATATCGGGTTCGATTATGAATTCATTATCCCTGCCACGGTAGACCGTGTACCCTGTGTTTTTGTTGAGGATGGGAGGGTGGTGAACCTCGATCCTGCCGATCCCATTCAGGTGGATTATGAAAAGAAAGTGGGCGACTGGCCCACGGGTGAGGAAAATCCGGAATTGCTCACACTAAAACCGAGCCAGGGACACAACAACACCATCGTGAACGGTATCTCCCGGATTGGTTATATGACAGGTGGTAAATCGGCACTTTGGGAAGTAGACCAGATTGCACATACCATACTTGAAAAAGCGGAGCAGTTTATTACCGACAACAAAGAGAACCCCTTTTTCCTCTTTTTTGGAACACACGACATACATGTGCCCCGTGTACCACACTCCGATTTCAAAGGCAAGAGCGGTATGGGAGACAGAGGAGACGTAATTCTCCAGCTGGACTGGACAGTAAGCAGAATCAGGGAGATCCTTGAAGAGAAGGGATTGCTGGAGAACACGCTGATCATTTTCTCCAGCGACAACGGACCGGTGATTGATGATGGTTATCAGGATCAGGCTTTTGAGCTGCTCAACGGCCATACCCCAATGGGCATCTATCGCGGAGGTAAGTACAGCCTCTATGATGCAGGTACCAGAGTACCCCTGATCGTCTACTGGCAGGATCGCATTGAAGCGGGTGTGCAGGAAGGACGTTTTTCTCAGATCGATCTCTTCAGGTCGCTGGCAGCCTTTTTGAACCAATCGCCGGAGGAAAGTTCCGCCTTCGACAGCCAGAACAGGATAGACCTGCTGCTGGGTGATGAAGAGAACGACAGAGACTTTGTGGTTCAACAGAACCTCAACAACACATTAAGCATTATCCACGAGGAATGGAAATACATTGAAGCCAGCAAACATCCTGAGAGAGAGTTCTGGACCAACATTGAACTGGGCAATCAACCCCGACAACAGCTCTACCAAATCAGTCAAGATCCTTCGGAAGGTACAAACGTGGCTGAACAACACCCTGATGTTGTGAAAAAATTGGCAACAGCACTGGACTCCATACGCACCATCAACAAACAGCAACAGTGAAAAAAATAAGCTTCATCCTCTTTCTGATGCTCTCTACAGAAGCCTTTGGATCACCGACATACAATTTCGAGGGTGCCATGCTGCCCGAAACAGTGACGGTTAAAGAGGGGGAAAGTGAGCTGTTACTCAGCAAAAAATATTTCAAGCAGGGAGAGCAGTCACTCCTCTGGAGCTGGGATGCTGAACAAGCAACCCTTCTCTTCTCCGATGCTGACATCGGTAAAAGCGCCGACTCGTTCGACAAACGAAGTGGTTTGAAGCTCTGGATATACAATGAGACCCCTCTGCCCCATTCCCTTCTTTTCAAGTTCAGGGATACCAATGGAACCGTGCAGTACCGTTTCAACTTTAACCTGGCGTTCGTAGGATGGAGAGCTGCCTGGATTGCTTACAGCGATATGTGGACGGTTGATG
>CAZBFS010000001.1:0-9148 GCA_964491215.1 uncultured Proteiniphilum sp. | reverse complement strand
TCCAAACAGAAAGTGGTCTCCATGGAGGTTGTCACCCCTGACGATCTCCCGGCCGGTAGAATCTGGATCGACAGGGTGGAGTTCACTGATTATGTTGACAGGCAAGCTACACCCGATGCACAGATACCTGAGAACAACCGCCATCTCGACAGAGAGATATGGCACTGGGGGCTCCTTCAAAAATGGGAACAACAAGCTCATGACCTCACCCTGCCTGCGGTGGTGACACCCGGGGAGTCGTCGGAGGTGAGCCTGGTATATGAGCAGGTGAAACAGATGCTCAAAAAAGAAGCACTCTCAGAGAAAGAAGAGCAAGAGCTGAAAAAGCTGGCAGATCTTTTTTCCATCTCAGATGATGGAACAAAAGGTGCACCCCTTATGCAGAACGACAATGCAGAGGTGGGCGATGTCCATTTCGGGCAACTCAACAAGCTGCTTGACCTGAGCGCCAGGGGATGGTATGTCGATGGTGATCCGGTGAAAAAAGAGATCTTTGTGAAAGCCATACGCTACATGCTGCACCAGGGGTTTGCGAAGGGTAGCGGCATGGGCACCAACCACCATTACGGCTATCAGATAAGAGATATCTTCGGTGCGGTATGGTGGATGGAAGATATTCTGAGAGAACAGGGACTCTGGGATGAAACCCGAAGTGCCGTTACCTACTGGAGCGGTCTCCAGGAGAGCAGGCAACCCTTTAACCCCCACAGGGACGAGATCACCGACTCCTGGAACACACTGCTCATACCCAGACTGGCTTGTGCCCTGATGGGAGATACACCAAACGAGCGGCTGAGAGACCTGACAGCCCTTTCACGATGGGTGAACGGATCGCTCCGCTTCTCACCGGGCACTATCGGAGGATTCAAGGTTGACGGCACCGCATTTCATCATGGCGGGCACTATCCTGCCTATGCAGTGCCGGGGCTCTCTTACGTAGGCAGATACCTGAAATGTGTGAATCATACACGTTTCACCCTGAACAGAGAGGCGTTTGCTGTACTCAAATTCGGATTGCAATCCATCGCCAGACAGACCAACCTGAGAGATTGGGGCATAGGAGCATCGGGCAGGCATCCATTCAATGGAGCAATCTCCAAAAACGGCATCCTTACATATGCCTATGCCGCCATGGTGCCGGCTGATATTGACAGAGAGCTCGCGGGTGAGTATCTCCGTCTGCTGGAAGGAATGAACAGAAGCAAGGAAGACCAGCAGCTGATCCTGAAATTTATTGCCGAGGGAATCAAACCGAATGACCCTCCGACCGGATATTATGTCTACAACTATGCCTCACAGGGTATATACCGCTATCAGAACAAGATGGTCAGCTTAAAGGGGTTCACACGCAACATCTGGGGCAGTGAGCTCTATGCCCGGGACAACCGGTTTGGCAGATACCAGAGCTACGGATCCATTCAGATTCTGGGCACACCTTCTGAACAGGCTGTTAAAGGAGCCTACCCCGTCACCGAAGAAGCAAGCCGATATAGTGAGGAGGGATGGGACTGGAACAGAAATCCGGGTACCACCACCATTCATCTGCCCCTCGAGCTACTCAATTCACCGTTCCGGGGAAGTGACATGCTGCGTCAGCCGGAGACCTTCGCCGGAGCATCCCACCTGCTAAACGGTACCTTTGGTATGTTCGCCATGAAACTGGGTGAACGGGACCGACAGCATTTCACTCCTTCCTTCCATGCACGCAAATCAGCATTTCTGTTTGGTAACAAGATCATTGCACTGGGTAGCGCCATCAGGAATGACAATCACAACTATCCTACCGAGACCACCCTTTTTCAACAACGGCTCAACCGGAAAAATGAAACCATCCGGGTCAACAAGTCGAAGATGAAAAGACTGCCCTCATTCAAATCATTTACCGGTGAGAAAAATGAAGCGGTACTGATCGGGAGTGTGACAGGTGATTACTATTATATCCCAGCCGGACAACCACTGGTGATAGAAAAAGGATGGCAGGAGTCGAAGGAGAATAAACGGATGAACCCAACCCGCGGCATGTTCGCCACGGCATATCTCAATCACGGAAAAGCACCACAAAACGAATCGTATGAATATATGATTCTGCTGGATGCATCCTCGTCACAGCTGTCAGCCCTGGAAAAAGGAAAGAGCGGTTATGAGGTAATAAGAAAGGATGAGATTGCTCATGTTGTCATGGATCAGGAGAGCAAGACCATTGGTTACGCCCTCTTTGAGGAGCTGACCGCATCGGATGCTCCCTATCTGCTTCGTGGCGATGAGGAGATCATGGTGATGCTGCAACCGCGTGGTGACCATATGATGGTCAGCCTCTGTGATCCCGACATCCATCTGGGTGATTATCTGTACACCACCTCAACTGAAAGCCAGCCGGTGAACAAAATGATCACATTGAAAGGTAGATATAAACTGCAGGAGTCGAATGAGGCAGTCTCACTCACGCTCTCTGACAATAGAACCCAGGTTACTGTGACCACCCAACATGGCGTTCCTGTTGAGTTCACCCTGGAAAAGTTACATCCTTAGACTGCTTCACAGCTACAAATAAACCAATAGAATTCGTTCAGATAATACAGCAATACAAATCATAATCAAAAAAGAAAATGAAAAAGTTGATATCCCTACTCCTCTTTACCGCTTTACTTACATCCTGTAACCAGAAAAAAGGGTCCTCTGCTGAAGGAGACAACAACCAATTGTTCTCAGCGTTGATTCAAACAGCAGAGCAGCAAATCGGTTATCAGGTGAAACTGATTGAAGAGTCGGGAGAAATTTCGAATCCCAGAACAATCGAAAACGGATATGTGCAATATATCCCCAAAGATGACTGGACAAGTGGTTTTTTTCCCGGCACCATGTTTTACATGTATGACCTGACCAACAATCAGAAATGGATCGATGCAGGAGTAAAATTTACGGAAGAACTGGATACGATCAAACACCTTAAGTGGCACCATGATGTGGGGTTCATGATCAACTCAAGCTTCGGGAACGCACTCCGTGTGACCGGAAACGATACATACAAAGAGGTGATGGTGGAGGCTGCCCGCTCACTGGCCACCCGCTTCAGGCCCGCTGCCGGCGTGATACAGAGCTGGGATGAAGACCGTGGCTGGCAGGGACAGCGCGGATGGATGTGCCCGGTGATTATCGACAACATGATGAACCTGGAGCTGCTGTTCAAGGCTTCACAGTTCTCCGGCGATTCCACCTTCCACAAAATGGCTGTTTCCCATGCGAACCAGACCATGGCGAATCACTACCGGGAGGACTGGAGCTGTTATCACGTAGTGGACTACGACAAAGAAGAGGGGGGCGTGAGAAGCAGACAGAACGCCCAGGGTTATGCACATGAATCGGCATGGGCCAGAGGTCAGGCATGGGGTATCTATGGCTTTGCCGTTGCCTACAGGTACACGAACGATGAGCGTTACCTCGAGATGGCAGAGAAGATCTATCACTTCCTCTTCACCCATCCCAACATGCCGGAAGACCTGGTCCCCTATTGGGATTTCAACGCTCCCAATATCCCCAACGAGCCGCGTGATGCCTCCGCAGCTGCAGTCATCGCCTCTGCACTCTATGAACTGTCCGGCTTCGGTATGGAGGGATACAAAGAGAAGGCAGACCAGATCATCACTTCACTGGCAGGTGATGCCTACAAAGCCATAGTGGGTACAAACGGCAACTTCCTCTTGATGCACTCGGTGGGCAGCATCCCCCATGGCAACGAGATTGATGTGCCGCTCAACTATGCCGACTACTATTTTCTGGAGGCACTGACACGCAAAATAGCCGCAGAGAAATGAAAAAAATATTGCTGGTTACCATACAATGGGTATGCTTCACTGTTGCCTTCTCTGGTGGCTATAAAGAGTATACACACAAGGCAATACGCTCTTTTGAAGGGCCGGAGATTGGGGCACTGCACGACCCCTCCTCCAGCTTGTCGCTTACCAAGGAACGTTACAAGCACCTCTCCCACAGTCTTCGCTGGTCGTGGAACAGTCCCTCTGCATCATGGAACATCCGTGAAGAGATCAATTATATAAGCCCCCAAACGGCATCCGATCCGAAGATCTCCACATTCGTTTTCTGGATCTACTCTGAAAAAGCAATTGAAGAGGGCAAGCTGAAAGTTGAATTCCTGAAAGAGGGTAAGGTGGCATCCCATTTTGAATATGGTCTCAATTTCTCCGGATGGAGAGGTGCCTGGATCGCTTTCGACAGGGATATGGTGGGATCACCGCAGGAAGGAATGGACGAGGTTCGTTTCTCTGTTCCCGGTATACCCGCCGGCACACTCTACTTCGACCACCTCATCCTCTCCTCCATGCAGGATGCCAGGTATCATACCGCCGATGCACAGGCCCCCTTTATCAATCCGGAAACAGAGAGTCACTGGCTCATCCTGAACCAATCGTGGAATGCAGCGTTCGATCTGCCACTGGTGGAGACCACACAGACAGAAAATGATGCGATTCACTCCATTGAGGAGAGGGTGAAAGCCTATCTGCTGAAAGACAAAAAAGCGAAAAGTGTAGATCACCTCAAAGCGGAGGTGGAACAATATCAAATCACCATGCAGGATGACGGATCGACCAGGGGGGTACCGCTGTTCTTCGAACGGTATGGTGAGACATACGAGCTTCTCGGCGCAGCACGCTACAACCTGATATACAACAACATCATGGGTCTGAAACGATTTAACCGGACACTGTTGAATCTATCCCTCACCTACAACCTCACCGACGATCAGGCTGAAAAAAGAGAGATTGAAGATCTCTATATCAAAATGATCCGCCATATGCTGGACCAGGGCTTTCAGGCAGGCAGCGCCATGGGTACGCTTCATCATCTGGGGTACAGCATGCGGGACTACTACCCGGCCATTTTCCTGATGTCGGAGGTGCTGGCACGACACGATCTCAAGGTGAGTTTGCAACAAGCAATGGAGTGGTTTGCCGGAACAGGTGAGGTGAAACAACAACCGCTCATTGCGGGGATGGATGTGGACACCTTCAACACCAATCTGATGGCCCGGCTCACGAGCATCCTGATGATTGATGCTCTCCCGGAAAAGAGCCGCTACCTCTATGCTTTCAGTCGATGGCTGGAAAATGGATACCAGTATGCCGACGGCACCCGGGGAACCTTCAAGATTGACGGTACCATGTTTCACCATCGCCACCACTACCCCGCCTATGCTGTTGGAGGGTTACAGGGGGCGGTAGAAGCAATCTACCTGCTGAGAAAGACCCCATTCAGCATATCGGAACAGAGCCACCGGATATTGAAAAAAGCACTTCTCTCCATGCGTATCTACAGCAACCTGCGCACATGGCCGCTCTCATTGTCGGGTCGCCATCCCGACGGTGAAGGTGAGCTGGTACCAGATCATTTTGGTCTGCTAGCCCTGGCCGGTAGTCCCGACGGGAAGAAGGAAATTGATCCGGAATTGGCAGAGGCTTACCTGAGATTGCTTAGCGGGAAGAGTGACAAAGCAGCGTTGCTGATGAATAAGGGATTCACTCCTGAAAAAGCTCCCAACGGCAACTGGAGCTTCAACTACTCGGGACTGAACATACACCGCAGAGATGAGTGGATGGTATCCGCAATGGGCCACAGCAGGTATCTTTGGTCGAGCGAGGGCTATAGGGGTGAAAACCTCTTCGGCAGATATATGAATCATGGCTCCCTGCAGATACTGGCAACAGGCAATCCCGTCTCTAACCATGGCTCGGGCTTCCGGCAGGAAGGGTGGGACTGGAATCACTTTCCGGGTACCACCGCAACCGTGCTCCCCATGGAGCAGCTGAAGGCAGATGTGAAGAACTTGGATGATCTGTCGGGATACGAAGAGATGCTCCTTTCCGATGAATCATTCTTAGGGGGTATATCCATCGGCAACCAGAATGGAGCCTTTGGCATGAAGCTGCACGAACATGATAAATACAACGGCTCCCTGAGGGCAAGGAAATCGGTCTTCTTCTTCGATAACAGAGTGATAGCACTGGGCAGCAACATCCAATCAGCGCTGCCCGAAGAGACGCATACCACCCTGTTCCAGGTCTACCTGGAGAATAAAAAAAAGCCTTTCTTTCTGAATGGGAAGATGCAGAACAGGTTTCCCTTTCATTCCGTTATGAAAAATGAAAATGGCAATCTGCTCTCGGATGGATTGGGGAACTATTTCTATGTTCCTGATGGAGAGGTGATCTTCAAAAAGGAGCTGCAGCACTCACTGCATGAAGAGACAGGAGCGCCCACGCAGAATAATTTTGCACTGGCAGCCATCAACCATGGGTCAGCCCCGGTGAGCGGATCATATGAGTACATGATTCTCGTTCAGCCGTCTCATGAGGAGAAGGAAACAATTCACAGTGAGGGTGCCACTGCGTCTCGCCCTTATGAAGTTCTGCAACATGATTCCCTGGCTCATGTTGTTCGCGACAGAGAGACGCTGACAACCGGATATGTGTTGTTTGAAGCGGGAAAGATCTCGGCTGACCAACCATTGCGTGAAGTAAACCTGCCCAGCCTGGCAATGATACGTGAAATTGATGCTGACAGGATGATTCTCACCGCCAGCGATCCCGATCTCCGCTTTTATAAGGGATCCACGGATGAGGTGTATGATGCCGACGGAAAGAGAGTGGAGAGAAGCATCTACTCCAGAGAGTGGATCGATAACCCCGCAGGGATATCATACCTGAAAGTGACCTTGGCAGGAAGATGGGAGATGGGTCTGACCAACCGTCAGGCAAGAGTCGCAGAGAGTGGTAAAGATCATACAGTGATCGAATTTGAGTGCCAGCACGGATTGTCACAGGAAGTATTGTTAATTCGTAAAAAAAAAGATGATGAAAAATTTTAACCGAACAGTTCAATATCTCGGGATGATTGGTTTCATACCTCTCTCATCCTGCATCGGGAAAGCAGAAAGTGTCGATCAGGTAAACTCCGCACCCAACGTGATCTACGTCTTCCCGGACCAGATGCGCAACAGCGCCATGGAGTTCTGGAGCAGCGACCGGTACGCCCAACATATCCGCTACAAGGGTGATCCGGTGATCACCCCCAACCTGAACAGGTTTGCCGATGAATCGATTGTCTTCTCCTCGGCATTCAGCAACTGTCCGCTGAGCAGCCCCCACCGCGGTTCACTGCTTACAGGAATGTACCCGAACAAAAGCGGGGTGCCATTGAACATCAACTCATCGCGACCCATCAGCTCCCTGAGAGAGGATGTCACCACCATCAGTGACCTCTACAGCCAAAATGGATATAACTGTGCCTATATCGGTAAGTATCATCTCGACTACCCCACTCCGAATGATCCCGACCGTCCCGGTCAGTATGTGGAGAACAGAGATCCGGTTTGGGACACCTATACTCCTTCAGAAAAGAGACACGGTTTCGACTTCTGGTACTCCTACGGCACCTTCGATGTGCACAAGGAACCCCACTACTGGGATAGCAAGGGAAAAAGGCACGAGATCCGCGAGTGGTCACCCAAGCACGAAGTAGATATCGCTATCAGCTATCTGAAAAACAGTGCCGGGCAACGCGACAACAGCAAACCATTCTTCATGATGGTGAGCATGAACCCGCCCCACCATCCTTACAGCTCCCTGGATGACTGCATGGAAGATGACTATGCCCTCTACAAAGAGAAACAAACGGGAGAACTGTTGATAAGAGAAAATGCCGACACAACAATGGCCAAGGCTGCATCGGCACCTTACTACTTTGCACAGGTCACTGGCGTGGACCGGGAGTTCGGCCGGATCCTGCAGGCTCTCGACAGCCTCGGACTTGCCGATAATACCATTGTGGTGTTTGCCTCCGATCACGGCGAAACAATGTGTAGCCATAGCCTCAGTGACCCCAAGAACTCGCCATATACAGAATCCACAAACATCCCCTTCCTTATCCGATATCCCGGCAAACTGAAACCGAAAGTAGAGGATCTTATTCTTTCAACACCCGATATCATGCCTACACTTTTGGGCCTCTCCGGATTATCTGAAATAATCCCGCAAGAGGTACAGGGTAGCAACTTTGCAGATTATCTGCTCACCGGTCAAACAACGACTGCGCTGCCGGAGAGTGCGCTCTATATCCGAAACATGGATGGAGAGAAAAATGAAAACGGGAAGGTGGTTACCTACTTCCCCGAATCGAGAGGTGTGAAGACGGCCGGGTATACCTTATCTCTGTCGATTGACTGGAATAGAAGAGAGCTGAGCCGGGTGCTCTTCTTTCATGATGAGGTAGATCCCTACCAATTACACAACCTTTCCATGGATGATTATCCGGAACAAAAAGCATATCTGCTGAAAGAGCTGGCTCAATTGTTAAAAAATACCGATGACCCATGGTACCACGAGCAGCTTCTTTCCGGACTGATTCCATACTGATGGTTCATCCCGCAACAATTGTGATCGGAGACAATGCCGTGACCCATTTATGCCTCTCTTTCATATAGCAGAATGATGATGAGAAGCACCATTGCATCAAATAGTCATCAAACACCGGATGAAAATTAAATATACACATCAAAACAAACAGAATTGTTTTGATGTGGCAAAAAAAAATTGTAAATTTGCCCTGCTACGTTTTTTAAGACAAAAAAATCATTAAACATTAAAATATATGAAAACAAATTATGAATTGCGCTATGCTGCACATCCGGAAGATGCCAAATCTTACGACACGCAGCGGCTGCGCCGTGACTTTCTGATCAACAAGCTTTTTGCTGCTGATGAAGTGAACATGGTTTACTCCATGTACGACCGCATGATCGTGGGAGGTGCAATGCCGGTAAACGAATCACTGCACCTGGAGGCTATCGACCCGCTCAAGCAACCCAGCTTCCTCTGCCGACGTGAACTCGGTATCTTCAACGTGGGAGGAAAAGGAAAAGTGAAAGTGGGTGATACCGTGTTCTCTCTCGACTACAAGGAGGCACTCTACCTCGGTTCCGGTGAACGGGAGGTCTATTTCGAAAGCGATGACGCTTCAAAGCCGGCCAAGTTCTACTTCAACTCCACCAATGCACACCGCAACTACCCCGACAAGAAGGTGACCAAGGCCGATGCAGTGGTAGCTGAGATGGGCTCCCTGGAGGGATCGAACCACC